>JAYUXE010000837.1:0-3808 GCA_043753165.1 Archangiaceae bacterium
GCGAGCGCAGCCTTCACCCCACCAGAGGGAGGCGACAAACAAAGGTCCTGCCCGACGCTCGCGCGTTCCTTCGCATCACCGACGATGGTGATTGCCGAAGGCCGAGGCCCGCTCAACTGCGGCCCCCCTTCGAATACGAAAACCGCGCCCGTGCCGTCGCCGTTCACGTTCGCCGTCGGAGCGCTGACCACCAGGTCCACCTTTCCATCGCCCGTGAGGTCGACGTTGCCGGCGAGCGCGCGCCCGAACAGCGGCGCACGTTCCTTGTAGACGAGCGTGATGGGCGTGATGCCGTCGTTGATGGCGCCGACCACTGCACTTCCCGTCGCCGGTCGCTTTGACACCAGCTGCGCGACGTCGAACAACAACACCGTCGGCTGCGTGACGCCGTTGAACGGGTAGAGCAGCGCAGAGACCGCGAGGAAATCGCGGTTGTCGCCGAGCACCTTGCCCGCGCGCGCGGTCGCAATGCCCAGCTGCATGTTGTTGAGGCCCACCTCGGGGTCACCCGCGATGCGCAACGTGACGGGCGTCGTGTGCGCACCACATCGCGTTCCCGACGCGTCGTAACCAAACGCAATCAACACGCCCGACCGCGCGCCGTCCGAATACCGCAACGCGACCTCATCGCAGCCATCGTTGTCGAGGTCGCCAATCGCGTTCGGCGCCGACACGCCCTGCACCAGCGAAGGCAACGAGAACACCGGGTCACACCCCATGCTCGGCTTCGCCAACGTCGCGTCGTCCGGCGCGCGGCCCAGGAACACTTCAGCCCCGTTGTTGCGCAGCGCGAGAATGTCTTCCTTCCCGTCGCCATCGAAGTCGAAGCCACCCGCAAGGCCCGCGCGAGAAATCGCCGCGCGCCGGCACGCGGTCGAGCCCGCCGGAATGCAGCCCGCGATGTCGAGCAGGCCCCACAACCGGAAGCCTTCCTTGAAGGTGCCGTCGGCGCGCGCGAGGAACACCAGCACGCCGCCATTGCCCTGCGAAGCGGCGGGTGTGCATGGGGCCTTGTTCGTCGCGTACTCCGTCGTCGCCGGCAGCGGCGTCGCGAACCCAGGGGCTGCGACCACGGCATCCTTCCGGCCATCGCCATCGAAGTCGGTGAACGCGACGTCGACGCCCATCGTGCGGCCGCCGTACGCCATGCGCCCGTTGCTCAGGTACGGAGACGACGCGCCTTCGACGACGAGCGTCGGCGCCGCGCCCATTCCCGACGAATACAGCAGCGCCTGGCCCGCGCCGATTTCGTTGCCGTCGTTGTTCACGCCGTTGCCCGAGTAGCCCGGCATGCCCACCAGCGCGCGCAGCTGCCCGTTCACCACCGCGACCTCGGCCGCGAGTCCATGCTGCTGGCTCGCGATGCGTGCGGGGGGCTGGGACGACGTGACCGCCCACGTGCTGATGGCTCCCGTGCCGACGAATGCATCCACGCGCCCCGTGAAATCTCCGTTCATCGAAGACGCGCGCGCGGCGTAGCTGACGAGGCCATTGCTGGTGCCCGGCTTCCACGCAGCGACTGCGACACCCAGCGTGTCCATGCGATTCGCGCCGGCCCGGACGGCAGAAGGCTTGTTCACCTGCGCGCCTGCCGTCAACGCGTCGAGTGGATAGACGAGCAGCATCCCGGTGCGAATCGTGGTGGTCGTGCCAACGACCGAGTTCGCCGCCGGAGCGCCGAGCACGAGGTCGAGCCCCATGTCGCCGTCGAGGTCGGCCACCGCGAAGCTGCGCGCGGCGGTGACGTTCGCGGTGTCGCCATAGATGCGCGCGAACGCTTCGGGCCGGCCGAGCTGAAGGGGCGTCGTCGCCGTGCCGCCCGTCGGCTTCTGCGCGGACACGTCGTACAGAAGAACGCCGCCAGCGTTCGCGCCGGACTTCACGCCGCCCATCGCGCTCAGGTCGGGCGAGTCGAGCTGGTCGGCGGCGAGCAGCAGCATCGCCGGCTTCGCTCCGACTTTCGGGACGAGCCCGAGGCGCCACGTGCCTTCGGCGGCATCGGCCGGGTTGTTGGGAAGGATGAATGCGTCGGGCGTGTCGGGGAACAGCTGCGGCGTCGCGCGCCCGAAATGCAGCGCGACCGCAATCTGATTCCGCGCCTGCGCGACACCACCGAGGATGACGTTGTTCACCACGCCGAGGCTCGCGAGGTCTGCGCGGCCGTCACCGTTCAAGTCGGCGACGACGATGGCGCGGCCGAAGCGAACCTGCGCGAACGAACGCGGTGTGCCGTCGACGGCGAGGTCGGAGCCACCGACGCGAATCGCGCCGAGGTCGGGAATCGGTTTTCCTTTTTCGAGGATGAAGAAGTCGACGACGCCGCGCGAGTTGGCTGCGATGGCGAGGTCTGCGGCGGGCGAGCCGACGATGAGATCTTTGTCACCGTCGCCGTCGACATCGGCGATGGCAAGCGAAGCCCCGAAGTTGCCGCGGCCCAGGCCAGTCAGCGGGTCGCGCATCAGCTGCGGCCCTTCGCTGGTGAACTTGTAGAGCAGCACCGCGCCCGAGTCGGCGACGGTGACGTCGGCGAACGGCTCTGAAATCGCGAGGTCGTCTTTTCCGTCACCGTCCAAATCGCCCACCGCCATCACGCTGCCCAACGCCGCGGTGTCGGTGTCGCCGACCAGCGTCCACGTTGGGGCGGAAGGCAGACCCGTGGCCGTGCCCTTGTAGATGAAGACCGCGCCGCCGCTGGGCCGGCCGAGGTCACTTTCCGGAACGCCGACCGCCACGTCCGCGATGCCATCACCATCGAAGTCGCCGGTGACGATGGCGGCCGCGTCGGTGAGCCGCCCGTGCGGTTTGCTGGCGCGGCCGAGCTCTTCCATCACCCCGACGCCGACCGTCGTCACTTCGTTGGTGAATTGGTCCTTTCCCTCGAGCACCGCTTTGCCCGTCGCCGTCTTGTCGACCGAGAAGACGCCATTCGCCACGGCGCCGGGGCCGCTCTTCACCGTCCACACCACGGTGCCCGAGCCATCGATGGTCTCGAGCGGCATCGACGAGCCCGCAGGCAATGCAATCTTCGAAGGCAACGCCCGGAACGCGGCGGTCGTGCTGACCGTGTACTGCAGCAACGCTTCTTCGCCTGTCACGCTGTCGCGCACTTCGATGAGGTCGAGGCCGGCGGTCGCTCCTGCCGTGTAGAGGCCGGTGGCGCTGATGGTGCCTGCGCTGGCCATCGACCGCGCGGTGAACGTCGCAGCGCCCACCGTGCCAGAGACCTTCACCTGAAAGCGGGTCGTGGGCTTCACGGTGGCGCGCGCGGGCGCGACGTCGAACGCGGCGATGACTCCAATCTCGACCATCGCCGAGTTGCCGCAGTCGTCGCTGGCCGTGACGGTGTCTTTGCCGGGCGTGGGGCCGGTGACGAGACGGTCGCCGCGAATCTCACCGCCGCTGCCACCGGTGGCGACCTTGAACGTCGTGCGGCCGCTGCCACCGCCCGCGGTCAACGTGCTGGCCGAGTTGACGCGCACCTTCGAAGGGTTCGCCACCAACGTCATCGCTGTGAGGCCTTCGCATGGGTCGATTGGAAGCGGCGGGTCCGGCGGCTTCCGGGTCTCGGGGCAGCCGCACAACATGGCGCACGCGAGCAGCAGACGGACTTTCATGGCCTGGCTCCCGCGGCGACCCAGCGCTCGATTTTCTGAATGGACGCCGGGTCGAGCAGACCGTCGGCCGGCATGCGCTGCTCGGCGACGGCTTTGCTGATTTTGTCTTTCTGCGCGACCCACTCGTCGTACGTCGACAGCTTCTGGCCGGGCCCCTTCGTGTGGCATTTGTCGCAGCGCGCTTCTTGAATCGG
>JAYUXE010000838.1:0-8733 GCA_043753165.1 Archangiaceae bacterium
TAGCGCCCGAGAATCTCGACGGCCTCGCCGACCCGCGTCAGCAGAAATGGCCCCTTGTTGCCGGCCTTCAGCGCGTATGCCCCGGCGGGCTTCACGACCTGCACCGACGCGCCTTCCTTCCATTCTCCGAAGAGCACCTTCGACACCTTCAGCTCGACCACCTGCCGGGCCGCCTGCGTGTTCGCGTCAGAGACCTTCGGGTCGACGAAGCCCGTCTTCTCGGCGTCCTGCTTCACGACCTTCGTCACTTCTGCCAGCACGGCGCCCTGCGCGTTCGGCAGCACTTCTTCGATCGGCTCTGGAGGAATCGCCATGGTCAGTTCTCCACGATGTGAACGGCGCGGTACAGCTCGGCGAACTTCGAGAGCTCCATGCGGAAGATGCCGTCGTTCTTCCCGTCAGACCCATGCTCGCTTTGCCCCCACGGGTTGCGCAGCTTCACGTACTTCGTGCCGTTCTCGGTTTCCGTGCCGAGCACCGAGTAGGCGTGGTTCGCATAGACGCCGGTGTTCGTGTACCTGGCCGCCTGGTCGGTGCCGTACGTGCCGGCCGCCATCGGCTGCCCATTTGCCGCGGCCTTCGTGATGCGATCGAACATCTGGTCTTTGTTCGACGCGCTCAGGTTCGCGTAGTCGTAGGTCGTGCCGAGCACTTCGGTCATCACCTTGCCCGCGACGCCGCCGCTGCCGATGGTCTCGTAGCTGCCCTTCCACTGCGCGTAGGCCTTTTCCATCAGCGGGAACCAGAGCTCCATCTTGTCCGGTGCCGTGCTGCCACCCAGCGAGCTGCCGTACACCGGGCCGCCGTAGCTGCGCGCGTACAGGTCGGCGTCGACGGTGATGTTCACCGGGCGCGACTTGCTGCCGTTTTCGTAGAACCGCACGTTGAACGTGCCGTCGCCGTTGTCTTTGATCGCGTCCTGCAGCGCGGCGGGCTTGAACTGGGCGAGCGCGGCCATCGCGGCGGGGAAGTAGCAATCGCCGATGGCGCCCTGGCGCACGTCTTCTGCTTTCGGGCCATCGATGAACAGCGGGCCGGTGAAGCGGGTCAGCGAATTCTTCGGCGTGCCGTCCGCGTTCATGTCTTTCGCCAGCGCGGGCGGGTCCTTCACGTTCGCGCTGCCGGGGCCCGTGGTGCCGCCCGGGACCTTGAGCGAGCCGACCGACGCCGCGTGGTCGACGTTGTTGCGGCCGTCGGTGACCGAGACCTTGAACGTGTCGCCGGCCTGGCCTTTGAGCTTGAAGCCTGCGGGCAGCGAGCCTTCGCCGGTGGCGATCGCGTCGGTCTTCTCGCCGGTGCGTTCATTGGTGAAGCGAAGGGTCGCTCCGGGCTCGGAGATGGGGCGGTCGGTGTTGTGGGTGACGCTGATGCCGTCGGGCGTGACGGCGAGATCCATGCGCTCGAGGTTCGCCGCGGCGTTGCGGGTGTCGGTGCCGCCCACGCCCTTCGCTTGAATCGTGAGCCAGTCGCCCGTCGTGCCGTCGGCGGCGCGGGTGCGAAGGCGGATGAGGTCGCCTTCCTTCATGTCGGGGACGAGGCCGCTGAACTTGCCCGACGCGTCGGCCTTGCCGAGCTCCATCGTGTCGGTGAGGTGCAGCCGGCCCGTTGGCGCCGTCGAGAGGTTGATCGCCTCGATGACGTCGCCTGCCTTCGCGGTGCCGTTGATGCCGCGCGACTGGTCGCCCGTGATGGCGAAGCCGAGGGGCGCCAGCGTTTCCTGCAGAGGCGCGCGGCCGACCAGCGCCTCAAGGAAGTTCTTCGCGCCCGGATCCATCTGCAAACCCGAACGGTCGAGCAGCTGCACCAGGTCGTCGCGCTCGGTGCGAGAGATGCCCTTGTTCGCGACGTCGAACTGCTCTTTGCGCGTGATGCCCGGCCGGCCGAGCTGCGCCTTCAGCTGCTCGGGCGTCGCATTCCACGTGTCGCCGATGGCGGCGAGAACGTCGACCACGTGCGCGTCGGTAATCTTTGGCGCAGTGGGATTCGCGAGGCGAATCGAGTCGGTCAGTGCACGCAGCTGGTTGTCGCGAATTCCGATGGGGGGCATGAGCGCGAAGATACCCACAACTCCGCGCGCCCCGAGGTTGGCCGTCAGTCACTTACCCAAATTGAAATGAGCCTTCGATGAAACCTATGGACAGCCGTCGAAGCCCACCGCGGCGGCAATCTCGGGCGTGGTGGCATCGATGGACCAGATGAATTGAATCAGGTCGTTCTTCTTCGTGGCCGCCTGCGGGTCGCCGACCAGGAAGGCAGAGTTGGCCGCCAGCAGATGGTTGTTCCACTTCGGGCTGTCGAAGAGGTCGAACAGCGTCGCGGCCTGGCCGTGGTGCAGCAGCGGCGCGGCGACCTGCATGCCGTACAGCGACGGAATGTTGTAGCCGCCGCGGCCCTGCGCGCGGGTGCTGCTCGGCAGCTTGGTCTCGATTGCATCCGTCGCCGCGACGTCACCCGGCACGCCGAACGTGCCGATGTTGCGCACCACGCACGCCACCTGCGGAGGCGCGACCGGCGCCGCATTGAACGGAGCGACTTCCGCCGCCACCGGCTGCACCGCAATCTGGAACGTGCTGTGGAAGTTCCAGGTCAGCGGCCAGACGCCCGGCTTCACGAACGCGGTGGTGGTGGTGAGCGCGGCGTTGTTCGCGGTGCCCGGCGTGAAGAAGCGGCGAGACAGCGACCAGCCCGCGCCGCCGTGGCAGTTCGCGCAGTTGCCTTCGACGAACGCCGCCTGGCCGCGCGTCACTGCCGCGGGGTCCAACGCCTGTCGTCGAGTCGGCGGGCGAACCGTGCGCGCGTACGCGTCGATGTCGTCCCACGCGGTCGGCACGCATTTGATGGCGAGGCCGTCGGCGAGCTCTTTCGACGATTGGGCGAGGTTGTTCGGGGGCAGGGTGGCCTGCGTCTCGTTGGCGAGGTTGCCGCAGTCGGCCTGCGTCGCCGCGGTGGTGATGGCGCCCTTGCCGCCCTGCGTGCCGCGCGTGTTGCCTTCGAAGTCGTGCATCTCGTCGATGATCCCCGTCCAGTTGAAGATGCGCTGCTTCTGCGTGCCCGGGCCGTGCGAGTAGCTGCCGTCCATCGAGGTCGACTGGCGCGGACCCGCGGCGAAGTTCCAGGTGATGTTGTCCGACAAGCCGTCCGGGTGGCACGAGCCGCACGACGACCACGCGCTGTTGCTCCACCGGGTGCGGCCCGTGAAGAAGAAATGACGGCCACGGTTCACGTTGATGTCGGCCTGCGCAGTCGGCGCGGCGACCGAGGCGACGGCGTCGGTGAGCGTCTGCGTCGCGAGGTCGATGATGCCGAGCTTCTGGTTGCCCCAGCAGTTGACGTAGGCCTTGCCGGGGATGACCGCGATGCCTGTTGGGTTCTGGCAGGCGGCGCCCCCGGTGCCGGCGAGCAAATCAATCTGCTTGTTCGCCGTCGAGCCGAGAGACAGCGTGCTGCCGGTTCCGTAGTCGAGGCGCTGCACCGCTTCGCCGCCGCGCGCGACGGCGTACGCGACGTTGCTGGTGCCAAGGAAGGCGAGGTCGACCAGGTCGGCGAGGAAGAACTTCGGGTCGGGGAAGGCATTCACCAGCGGCGCCAGCGACTGCGAGCCGGCCACGCCCGTCACTTCCGTCTTCGTCGCGAGGTCCCCGACGAGAATCACCGGAGCGACGTTCTGATCGAACTTCGGCGCGCCACCCGGCGAAGCACCGATGGCCGCAACGTAGACCTTGCCGTTCGCAATCGCCGCGCCGAACAGCTGGTTGGGGCTGACGCCCGCGCCGAAGCCACCGTCGGCCATCGGCGCAAAAGTGATCTGCCCGTCGACGGCGAGTGTCCCCGACGCGCTGAGTGTGAACACCTGAACCGCGCCCGTGCGGCTCAAGTCCGTCGCTTCCGCGGCCGAGTTGGTGCGGCCATAGAACTCGGTGACGATCACCTTCTCGTCTGAGTCATCGGTGTCGCCGTCGTTCGTGATCGTGACTGCGCGCGGGTTGCGCACGCTCTGCGACGAGACGATCGCGTTGCTGGTGGTGTCGATGACGCTGACGCGCGCCTCGGCCCATTCGGTGACGACCAGGAACCTGCCCGTCGGCGACAGCGCGAGGCCCGTCGGTTCACTGCCGACCGGAATCGGCGTGCCCAGCGAGGGCGTCGCGGTGTCCAGCGCGCTCACCAGGCGTACCGTCTCGCTCGCGCGGTTCGCGACCCAGGCCGACTTCTTACCGGGCGTGTAGACGACCGCGCTTGGCTCACCGCCCGTGGCGATGCGCGAGAGCAATGACTTCGTCGTCGCCGAGAACGTGGACAGCGTGTGGTTTTCGGGGTTCACCATCGAGATGAGCGCCCCGTCGTCGGACACCGCCACCGTGCTCGACTTCGAGTTGCCGAGCAGCACTGGGCCGGAAGGCTGCCCACCGCCCTCACCCCCGCCGGCAGCGCCACCGCCGCCGCCGCCCTGGCCACCGGCCTGGCCTTGACCGCCGCCGGCCGAGCCTCCGCTGCCCCCCACGCCGCCCGCGCCACCATCGGGGTTCGGCGGAGTCGGGCCACAGCCCACCAGCAGCGCCACACAAATTGCCGTCGTCAGTCGAGTTCGCATGGCGGGCCTCAGCGCAAGTGACATGCCTGCGTGGATCAAGGTGAGGCGAGGCGACCTGTCGGCTGCAGCCTGCAGGCGCGACCCGACAGTTTGCGGGGGCGGGCCGACACTGGGGTTAAGGTGCGCGGCCCGTGAGCTCTGAATCCACCCAGCGCGTCAGCGAAACCGGCCTGCCCCTTCGAAGCTTCGCGCTCGAGGTGGTGGAAGGCCCGGACAAGGGCAAGGCGTTCGCGGGCGAAGGCGAACGCATCACGGTCGGCACCGCGCTGGACAACGACCTCGTGCTCACCGACCCGACGGTGTCGCGCTACCACCTCGAGCTCGAACGTTCGACCGATCGCGTGAAGGTGTCCGACGTCGGCAGCACGAACGGGACGCTCGCGGGCAACGTGCTGCTCGGGCAGGGCGCCGTCGCCGCGGGCGCGACGCTCAAGCTCGGCCACACCACCCTCAAGGTCGGCGATGGCCGCACGCTCACGCTCGAGCTCCACAACGAAGAATCGTTTGGCCCGCTGAAGGGCCGAACGCCGGTGATGCGCCGGCTCATGACGAAAGTCGCGAAGGCTGCCCAGAGCGACATCTCAGTGCTGCTCAACGGCGAATCCGGCACCGGCAAAGAGCTCATCGCGCAGGCGCTGCACGAGCAGGGGCGGCGCGGAAAGAAGCCGTTCGTCACCGTCGACTGCGCATCGCTTGCTCCCGGCCTCGTCGCCAGCGAGCTGTTCGGTCACGAGCGCGGCGCGTTCACCGGCGCCGACCGCCGCCACATCGGAGCGTTCGAACGGGCCGACGGCGGCACCGTGTTTCTCGACGAAGTCGGCGAGCTTCCGCAGTCGCTGCAGGCGTCGCTGCTGGGCGTGCTCGAGCGGCGCACGTTTCGCCGCGTCGGCGGGCAGGAAGAAGTCGGGGTCGACGTGCGCATCGTCTCGGCGACGCACCGCGACCTTCGCGCCGAAGTGAACAAGGGCACCTTCCGCCTCGACCTCTTCTACCGCCTCGCCGTCGTCCGCCTGCACGTGCCCGCGCTGCGAGATCGCGCCGACGACATTCCTTTGCTCGTCGAGCACTTCCTCAAAGCCGCGGGCCACGACGGCGACCTCGAAGATCTCATCTCGAAGAAGGCGATGCAGTCGCTGCAGTCACACCACTGGCCCGGCAACGTGCGCGAGCTGCGCAACCTCATCGAGGCGACGCTGGCGATGGGCGAGCCGCCGCCGCTCGAAGGCGCAGAGACAAAACCGCAGCCCGAGAACGCCGCGACGCCGGGCGAAGCGCAGCTTTCGTACAAGGACGCGCGGCTGCAGGTGCTCAACGCATTCGAGGGCCGCTACCTCAAATCACTGTTCGAGCGCGCGAACGGCAACGTGTCGGAAGCCGGCCGCGTCGCGCGGATGGATCGATCGCATCTGATCGAGCTGCTGAAAAAGCACGGCCTCAAGTAGTCGAAACCTACGGCGCCCACTTCAGCGCGTTGTCGGCGCAGGTGGCGACGCCGTGCGCGCACTCGTTCTCGAGCGTGTCGAAGCCCAGGTACACGTCCTGCTGAATCTGATCGAACAGCGTCGGGCACGAATACGCGCAGCCCACGAGCTTCGACGTGTCGAACTTCGGCAGGTTTCCATCGGGCAGCATCGAGACCTCGCTGCACGGCTGCGCGGTGGCCATCATCCGCGCCATCACGAACTGCGGCGGAGCGTCCGAGCTGAACGGCGTCTTCGACAACGTCTTGAACTGCTGGTGCACCAGGTCGCGCACCTGCCGCCGCGTCATCCCCGCAACCCCGGTCGGAAGGGTGATGGGCGTGGCGACCCGCGTGGCGGGAATCGGCTTGCAGTCGTGCGTCGCGCACCACGCAATCAGCTGGCCCGTTCGGCACCCCGGCACGCCTTGCAGGTCGACGAAGTCGGTGACCAGACAGGCCTGGCCCGCGGGCAGCCGTTCGAGCAGGTACTTGCCCTGGCTGTCTTTGCACGCGAAGCCGTCGAGCCCCTCGCCCACGTCTCCGAGCGTCAATTGCACTTCGCGCTGCGTACAACCGGCGATGAACAGCATCAGCATCGGAAGCAGCGTTTTCATTTGAGCACCACCGAGGTCTTCACATCCCGTACCAGCACGCCGGCGGTGATCCCCGCCGCGGCGCCAGCGGCGAGCACGATCGCGATCCAGAAAACCGGCCGTTTGTAGACCGGCGGCGTCGGCTCGAGGAGGTTGCCGCGCGTGAGCAAGTCGGTGAGCAGCCCGTTCAGCTCGCCCGACAGCGGGCCTTCTCTCTCCGTCCGCGCGGTGATGTGACCATCGACGGCGAGCAGCGCTTTCGTCCGCGGCGAAGGCCCGTCTTCCACCGAGAGCAGCACGAGCCGCGACGTCCGCAGCGCCGTCGCCAGCAACCGCACCGACCGGCTTCCCTCTGCTTCTCCCGACTGCGCGTACCGGCTCGTCCACTGCTGCGCGGCGAGCGTCGGCGACGCAGCGGCGAGCGCGACCTTTGCCTCGGTCTTCGGCGCCTCGGCCCGCACGAGCTTGTGCGCTGCAGTGCTGCCATCGGCAGTCAATCGAATCACGTGGGAACCCTCGAGCACGTCCAGCGTGCAGGGCGTCGTGCAACCCGTGGTCCGCCCATCGAGCTGCACTTCGGCGCCTTCTTCCGAGCCCGTGATGACCAGCGGCAGCGGCTTCGCCACCGACGCGTCCTGGTAGCCCTTCGCGATGACGGCCTCGACCTCGGGGCTGACCGAGCCGACTTCGGCGGGCACGGGCAGGCCGAACACGGCGAGCTGGTTGGCAGAACGCCGGGCGACCTCGAGCTTTCCTGCTCCGACATTGCAGGCCACCCGCCACAGCAGAACGCGCGCGGCGCTCGTGCGGTCACCGTCGGCGAGCGCGTTCGTCATCGCGGAATCGTCGGCCACCTGCTCGAGGCACTTGTTGAAGTCGGCGTTGATGTACGACTTTCGCGCGGCGGCAATCTGTTCTTGCGCGGTCGCATCGGGAGCCGGCGTCGTGAGCCCAGCGTTCGGAGGCTCGGCCACGCGCAGGTCAATGGGCAGCTCGACCCTGGCAAGCTGTTCGGGCGTTGGAGGCCGCGTTCCGCGAACGACGATCGTCACCTGCGGTTTGACGGTTTGCGGTTCGGCAACCAACACCGTTGCAGCAATGAGAACGAGGACCATGGAGTTCTATAGACTCACGCGCGATTGAAAGTGGGCAAGTACAAGCTGGTGCGGCGTCTGGCTTCGGGCGGAATGGGCGAAGTGTGGGAAGGCGCGCTCGAAGGTTCGTCTGGTTTTGCGCGCCGCGTCGCCATCAAGCGAATGATGGGCGTCGAAGATGTGCCGGGCTGGGAGAACATGTTTCTCGACGAGGCGCGCATTGCGAGCCAGCTGCACCACGCCAACATCGTGCCAGTGCTCGACTTCGGCGTCGAAGATGGAAAGCCGTTTCAGGTGCTCGAGCTGATCGACGGCGTCGACGCGTGGAAGATGGCGCAGCTCGCGGCGTCGAAGGGAATCGCGTTGCCCTACGAAGTGGCGCTGCACCTCTGCACGGAAGTGGCGCACGCGCTGCACTACGCGCACAACGCACGGGGGGGAAACGGCAGGTCGCTGCGCATCGTCCACCGCGACGTGACACCCGACAACGTGCTGGTGTCGTGGGAAGGCGACGTGAAGCTGTCGGACTTCGGAATCGCGAAGGCGCGCGATCGAAGCCACAAGACGCAGGCGGGCGTGCGGGTGGGGAAGCCGTCGTACATGGCGCCCGAGCAGGCGACCGGTGGCGACGTCGACGAACGCACCGACGTCTTCATGCTGGGCTGCGTGCTGCAGGCGCTGCTGACGGGGCGCAGTCCGCTCGCGGGTGAGAACAAGCTGGCCGATCTTCTCGCGGGGCTCGAGCTCGAGATCGACCCCCGCGTGCCGGAAGACATCAAGGTCATCGTCGCGCGTGCAGTGAAGCGATCGAAGTCCGAACGGTTTACCGACGCCGGGGAAATGGCGAGCGCGCTCGGCACTGCGATGCATGCGCGGCTGACGACGGATCCACGTTCGGCCCTGCGAGAGTTCCTGAGCCGCGTTCGCCCGCCGGTGGTGAAGACGGGCGCGCTCGATGCGCTGCTGGTGCCAGCTGCGCCCCTGGCAGAGACC
>JAYUXE010000839.1:0-3799 GCA_043753165.1 Archangiaceae bacterium
CGTAGTCGTGTTCAGTGGCCTTGCCGTTGGGCGTCAGGCGCGGATTCTCCTGGCGCAAATCAGAAACCTCGAACAAGCCCTGCTGGGACTCGAGGTGAACTTTCACACCCATGGCGCCCTCGAACACCATCGTCACCGGCGCGACCCAGAACTTGAAATACCCGGTCTCGTCAGGGCAGACCCATTTGAAGAGGTAGTCGAGGTCGACCAGGAATTCGAAAGCATCCGTGTCCGCAGTCATCGACCAGACGGTGGCGTCATGAAAGCCCATCACGGCAAAGTCAGCGTCGGTCGAGATCAGTCTCTCGAGCGCGTACGCGTCCATGGACGCATCGACCTATTCGAACTGCGTGTACGAGAACGGCCCAAACACGCCGATGTCCGGGGTTCCCCGGTGCGCCTCGACGTACGCGGCGGCTTCCGGATTCTCGTCGCGAAGAATCCCGAGCACCTGCGCCTGCAGCGGGCCGAAGTTCCCGTCGTCCCAGACGGCGCGCACTTCCTGGCTGGTCGAGTTCTCGAGCGCCGAGAACACCCACGTCAGCGGATTCTCGGCGTAGGAGAACCGCCCGTCGCCGCAGAGCATGTCGATCACCTTCACCGCATCGGCGCCCGTCAACCCGAACAGCGCGGCCGCTTTGATCGCCACCCACGACTCCGGGTTTCCCAGGTCGACGTTGTCTTCCATCGCCAGCGCGCGAATCTGCTCGGGGCTCACACCGAGCTGCGCCAGTCGCGCCAACGCCCGCGGCTGCGCCTTCGCCAGCTCGCGTGCCGCATCGAAGTCGAGCCCCGTCGCCGCCTCGAGCAGGTGTGCTTGATCGTCGAGCAGCGCGTTGCGTTCTTCGTTGCCCGTGATCAGGTTGCTCACGAAATCACCGATGAAGTGCAGGGCCGTGCCCGCGAGACCCAGCACGACACCCGCTGGAGGAAAGAAGTACGAGACGGCGCCACCGGCCGCTCCGACGAGAGAGCCGAAGGCCGCGATGAACTCGCCCGCGTTCGGATCATCGCGCAGCGCGTCGATGTCGCCCTTCAGCTGAATGACGTTCGCAATCAACGCCAGCCCTGGAGCCACCTTCGCCGCGAAGCTTCCGAAGTTCGTCGTGAACTTCGCCGCCCCCGCGAACGTGTTCAGCAACCGCGCAGCGAGCTTCAGCCCCGTGCCCGTGCCGCCGATGATTCGGCCAAGCGTCGCCAGCCCACTGCTGCCTTCGGGCTGCGCGAACACGCCCTGGCTGATCGCTGCCACGCCCAGCGCCTGCGTGAACGGATTCGCGTCGTCGAACCCATCGGCGATCTGCTGCGCGCCCGAGAAGTCACCGTTCACGAACGCGCGCGTCTGCTCGAGCGCCGCCTTCACCTCGCCCGACAACGACTTGAACGCCGTCGCATTCGCGATCGGCCCGAGCAGCGCCTCGAAGTCCTTGAACGCGGCTTTCGCGGCCGTGCCGTCTGGGTCATCGACGTGCGCTCCGAGAATCTGCTGCTGCGCGAGCGGCACTGCGTGGGTCAGCAGCTTCTCTTTGAGGCGCGTCTCGAGGTTGTCGTTGCCGAAGCCGTCGAGCTTGTTGAAGAGCGCGGGGTTCGAGCCGATGTGGCCGACCCATTCGATCGCTTCGGCGGCGTGCTCGGGGCTGCGGCCCAGCTGTTCATATGCGTCGACCAGCGCTTCGCCCGCGCCTTCGTGACCGGCCAGCGCCTGCGCCTCGAGCGCGGGGGCCGACGACTTCAGCAGCGCCGAAAGCTTGTCCGCCTGTGCTTCGACCCGCGCCTTCGCGGCGGCGCGATCAGGCGTCGCCCAGAACGCGTCCATGTACTTCTGGCGTTCGTCGGGCGTCATCGACGGGCCGAGCGCGGCGAGATCCTGCGCGAGTCGCGACTCGAGGGCGGCGTAGTCATCGGCGGCTTCGGCGTAGTCTTCGCGCAGCGCGTCCACCGCTTCGACGGTGGCGTTGATGATGTCGCCCGCTCCGTCAGGCCGCCGCGCCTTCATCAGCTCGGCAACCTTCAACCCGAGCTCGGGGCCGGCGCCGGCGAGAATGGCCGCCGTAAAACCGTCGTCGATTTTCTCGAGGTCGCCGTCGGGAATCGTCGCGGCCAGCTCGCGCGCGATGACTTCCGTGCCCGCAGGCCCCGCTGCGCTCGCCGCTGCCGCGAGTGACGTGATCGTCTGCGGGTTGTCGCCGTTGTCCGTGTCGCGGCCGATGTCTTGCGCGATCTGCGCGATCGTCGGCTGCGCCGCGCGGATGATCGCCTCGGCGTCCGCCGGGTGTGCCTTCACCTCGACTTCCAGAACGGCCGCAGCAGCCCTTGCTCCACCTGACGCGTAAGCGGCCTGCACGTTCGCGGCGGAAGTGGAGGCGACCGCAGGAGTCACGGCGCCGAAGGCCGACACCTTCATGTTCCCGAGCGTGGCGGTGGCAGCGGTGCCAGCGGTGGTGGGAATCGCCTTCGAAACGCGCTCGCGAAGCGCACGGGCCCGGCCGACCGAGAACTCGTCATTCTTCTTCAGCGCCTTCGCAAGCGGCTTCCCGGTGGGAGCCGCGGCGGCCGACTTCGGAACGGCAACGGGAGCAGCACGGCGCTCGATCAGTTTTTTGGTCACACTGGGGTTCTCTGCCCCGGGAACCCCCATGTTTCCGGGGGTCTTTGCCAGCCTCGTTTACTCATTGGCGCAGACGAGGACCGCGAGAAAAGTCGCGTTTTCAGCGAACCGAAGCGCCGGGCACCAGCACGATCACCGACCGGGTGTTCGCGCCATAGACGAGGGGCTGGCCCATGTCGGCGTAGTTAAAGGTGGTGCGGCCGCCATTGCGCGCGATGCCCATGTCGAACCCGCGCGATCGCGGGCTGGTCGAGTTCCACGAATCGTGGCGGGTCTGGAAGACGACGGCGCCGCTGGGGATGCGGCCTTCGCGGGCGAGGCGGTCGTACTCCGCAGCGGGGATGACGTTCGCCTGCACCGTGCCGTACGGGCTGCGGATGGTCTGCGTCGTCGAGCCGGGCGTGCTGATCGACTGCCAGCCGTTGTTGTTCATCATCTGCACCATGCCGCCGCGCGGGTTGTTGCCTTCGTCGTTGCCCGTGGCGGCCGGGCTCTGAACGCCGAGCCGGCGCATGTTGTCGAGGGTCGCGCGCACGCAGTACCCGGTGGGGCCGCGCTGCAGGGTGCCGTTCGCGAGCCGCTGCAGGGTCGGGTCGTCGGTGTTGACGTTGCCGATCGCGGTCGTCCCGCCGCTGGCGCCGACGGTGGTGCTGGCGAGCGTGCCGGGCCGCAGCGCAGGCAAGCTGCCGGTGTTCGGATTTGCGGTGTTGGCCTGCGCGGTCGAGGCCGAGAAGGCGCCCCGCGTTTCGGGGCCGACCACGCCGTCGACGTGAATTCCACGGCGCGTCTGGAACTCGCGCGCGGCGGCCTGCGTGAGCGGGCCAAACCTGCCGTCGAGTTCGAGGGGCGGCTGGGCGCCGGCTTCGTTCAACCGGCGCTGCAGCGACTCGACTTCGGGGCCGCGTGCGCCGCGGGAAATCATCGCTCCGCTGTCGACGTTCTGCGCGAGGTCGACTGGAGCGCTCGGCCGCGGCGTGTACTCACTTGGCGGCTGCGCTGCGCGCGTCGTGGTGCCAGCGCCCGGAAAATTCGGAGCCAGCGTCTGCGCGCGCACCCACACGTCGGCCGAGTAGTCGTTGCCGGTGGTGCCGCGATCCATGCCGTCAAGGCTCTGCACGTTGCCGGTGCCGAAGTTGTAGGCGGCGACTGCTCCGCGCAGCTGCTGTTCGGGCGACCAGCTGGGGTGATTGG
>JAYUXE010000840.1:0-18440 GCA_043753165.1 Archangiaceae bacterium
GGGGGAGCAGCGACCGCCGCGGCCGCCTTCTCTTCCAGCAGCTTCACGTACATCTTCATTTCCGCCAGCGCCTGTTCCTTTTCCATCAGGCGGCGGAACAGCTCGACCCGGCGTTCCTTCTCGTCCATCAGCTCGGAATGAAGCTGCATCAGCGACGCCATCGCCTTCTCGGCGTAGCCGACGGGAACGGCCTGGGACACAGCGGCAAGGGCGAGCTCGTTTTGTGGATTCATTTCTTGAAGGCGATTCTGAGAAAGGTGGGCTTCGGGCCAACGGCGCAGGCCAGGAAGCAACGCAACAAGCAGCGCGGGCCGAACTCGCGCCAGGTAAACCTCGAGTGCTTCAAGACGTCGCGGCCGGTGATCACTCAGAGCATGCGTGCCCCCTGCGCTACAGCTTTGTCGCAGACGGTAGCAGCGGCGCGCGATCGGTCAATTTTCCGTGCCGTGGCGTCTTAAGTGCCAGCGAGCAGCTCGAGCAGCGGCAGCTCGCGGACGACGATCATCGGGTGCAGGCACGGCGCGTTGAAGTCGGCCGCGTCGAGGCGCTTCAGCAGGGCGTGCGCCTCTTCGTTCGAGAAGGGCCTGACCTGCACGGCGGCGGCGTGACTTGCGATGAGACTCAACGCCTTCGGAAGGTCGTCGAGCACCGGGGCGAGATCGATGAGCAGCTGCCGCAGATCGACGGCCTCGAGCATCGCGGGCACGGACGAGAGGCTCAAGGTGCTGCCGCCGAACGGCGCGACGTGAAGGCCCAGCTCTTCGAGCAGCTCGGCGCCGTCGACGATGAGCCCGAGCTCGGGCTGCGGCAGCTCGACCGTGGAAGAGAACAGCGTGGGCTGCACGTCGGGAAGCTGGTGAAGAAACACACGTTCCATCGCTGACCGCGGGTCGATGACGACCAGCGTGCCACCCGGCGCTTCGCACACCCACAGCCGCTGCGCGAGCCCGCCAATGAAGCGCAGGCGACCGAAGTAGCCCGGCGGTGGCGCCTCGTTGATGCCCGGCCGCGCCTGCCCGAACGAGAGCTCGATGCGGGGCGGCGACTCGAGAAAGGCGGCTGGCACCTGCGCGCGCGCCAGGAAGCGGTCGACGGCCTGCGCGTAGTGCGCCTCGTCGGGAACCGCCGTCTCACCCTTGCGCCACGGAGCCTCTTTGAGCGCCTTCGAGATCCCCGCGATCAGCGCTTCTTGAATGCCGCGCGGGTCGGCGAACCGAACCTCGAGCTTCTGCGGGTGCACGTTGACGTCGACCTGCGACGGGTCGACGTCGATGAAGAGCACCGCGACGGGCTGACGGCCAGGCGGCAGCGAATCCTGAAACGCGCGCTGCACCGCGAAGTTCACCCCGCGATCGCGGATGTAGCGGCGGTTCACGAAGGTGTAGAGCCCACGCGCGTTCGACTGCGTGAATTCTGGCGAAGCGACGTGGCCGCTGATTTTGACCCCGAGCCGCGCTTCGGCGACCTCGAGCAGATGCGGGTGCACTTCGGCGCCCAGCGCGGCGGCAATGCGTTCGGCCGGATTGTCGATCGCGGCGGGGGCAGACAGCAGCGGCCGCCCATCGTGCGAGAGGAAGAAGCTGACCTCGGGGTGCGCGAGCGCCAGCCGGATGATCGCCTCTTCGCAATGCACCAGCTCGGTCTGCTCGCGCTTCAGGAACTTGCGCCGCGCCGGGACGTTGAAGAACAGATCTTCGACCTGGACCCGGGTGCCGTGCGCGCTGGCCGCTTCCGACTGGCGCAGGGGGCCGCCGCCGTCGATCTCGATGCGCACGCCAACCGCAGCGTCCTTCTCGGACGTGTGCAGCACGAACCTCGACACCGACGCGATCGCCGGCAGCGCCTCACCGCGAAAACCCTTGGTGAAGATCTGAAACAGCCCCGCGGCATCGATGAGCTTGCTGGTGGCATGCCTCTCGAGCGCCAGCGCCGCCTCGTCGGCCGACATGCCGATGCCGTCATCGATGACCCGGATCAGCTGCAGGCCTCCGCCCGAGAGCTCGACGTGGACGACGGTGGCGCCGGCGTCGACGGAGTTCTCGGCGAGCTCCTTCACGACGGAAGCCGGCCGTTCGACGACCTCGCCGGCTGCGATCTGGTTGATGAGCTCTGGTGAGAGAACCCGAATGCGTCCCATGGCGTCTGGTTGAGGTTACACTCGCTGTCCCCTTCAAGATGAGCACTCTTCCTCTGACGACTGTCGTTGCTCCCCGCGTGTTGCTCGAACGTCTGGCCGCCAGCGTCGGCAAGGTCGTGCTGGGCAAGCCGCAGCAGACGAAGCTTGCGATCACCACCCTCGCCGCCCGCGGGCATCTGCTGCTCGAAGACGTGCCCGGCGTGGGGAAGACGACGCTGGCCGAAGGGCTGGCGCGGTCGTTGGCGCTGTCGTTCGCTCGCATTCAGTTCACCGCCGATTTGTTGCCCAGCGACATCCTGGGCGTGCAGATCTTCAAGGCGGCCGACGCGAGCTTCGATTTCCGGCCCGGCCCGCTGTTTCACCACCTGGTGCTGGCGGATGAGCTGAACCGCGCTCCACCGCGAACGCAGTCGGCGCTGCTCGAGGCGATGGGCCAGGGCCAGGTGAGCATCGACGGCGTCACCCACCTGTTGCCGGCGCCGTTCACCGTGATCGCGACGCAGAACCCCATCGACCTTTCCGGCACCTACCCCCTGCCCGACTCGCAGCTCGATCGCTTCCTGATGCGCATCTCGCTGGGGCACCTGTCGCCCGAGGTCGAGTCGCAGCTGCTGCAGACCCGGCGCACGGACCCACTGGCAGGCATGACGCCCGTCGCCTCACGCCACGATCTGGCGCAGGTGCAGGCGGCGGCCGATGCGGTGAAGGTCGACGCGGCCGTGGCCGACTACGCGGTGCGGCTCTCGTCGGCGACGCGCGAGCATCACGAGATCGAACGCGGCGCTTCGACCCGCGCCGTGCTGTCGCTGATGGCGGCCGCCCGGGCCTGGGCGCTGTGGGACGACCGCGATTTCGCGACCCCGGGCGATGTCAGAACCGTGCTCGCGCCCGCGCTGTCGCATCGCCTGCTGCTCAAGAGCGCGGTGCAGGGCACGTTCAGCCGTGACGAAGCCGCGCACCTGCTCGAAGAGATTGCGCGGAAGATCCCCGTCCCCAGGTAGGCATGTTTCGACGCTGGCGATCGCGGTGGAAGCCGCCGCGCACGATGACGATCACCCGGGTGGGCCGCACCTACCTCGTGATCACGATGGGCGTGGGCCTGGGCGCGCTGAACACCGGCAACAACCTGCTCTACCTGGTGCTCGGCTTCATGCTGAGCCTGATCGTCGCGTCGGGCGTGTTGTCCGAGCGCAGCCTTCGCCACCTGCGCATTCGCCGCGTGCTGCCCGGGTCGGCGTCGGCAGGTGAGCCATTCGCGATGCGGTACCAGGTGCACCGCACGTCGGGCCGCAGCTTCGCGCTCGAGCTCGCCGAAGAGAATCCGCAGGTCGCGGGCCTGGTGTGGATTCCGACGGTGGCGCAGGAAGAGGTGACGGTGCGCGCCGACTGCGTGGCGGCGAAGCGCGGGCCGCTGAAGCTCAAGGGCCTGAAAGTCACCACCACGTTCCCCCTGGGCCTGTTCGCAAAGACGCGCGTGCTCGAGGTGGAAGACCAGCTGCTCATCTACCCGCGGCGGGGCTACGTCTGTGACGAGCCGTCGGAACGCGAAGGGCGGCTGATGGGCGATGGCGGCAACCCGCGGCGGCGCGACGGCACGGGCGACGTGCTGGGCCTGCGCGAGCTGAGCCCCGGGGAAGACGCGCGGCGCGTGCACTGGCTGAAGAGCGCGACCGCGGGAAAGCTGTTGAAGGTCGAACGCGAGCGCGAGGACACGCGGCAGTTCGTGCTCGACGTCGATGAGGATCTGACGGGCGAAGCACTGGAGGCGCGGTGTGAGGAAGCGGCGGCGCTGACCCAGCGGCTCTTGCTGCGCGGCCACGAAGTCGGGCTCGACACGGGCAAAATGCGGCTGCGGCCTGCGAGTGGCCCCGGGCAGGAAAGGCGGTTGTTGTCGGCGCTGGCGTGGGTCGGCCACGAAGAGGCAGGCCCGTGATCGCAGCCCGCCGCACGCGCGCGCGCCTGTTGCTTCGAGACGCAGCGGCCCTGTCGGCCTTCGGCTCGGTCGCGTTGTCCGGGGCCGTGCCCGCCTGGGCGATGCTCGCGTTCTTCATCGCCTTTGCGGTTTCGCTGGCCAACTTCCGCCCGCTGGCCGGCCGCACGGTCTGGTCGGTGGTCGTGCTGCTGCTGGCGGCGGTGTTGATCTTCGGCTCGGTGTTTCGCGGCGGGCTCGACCTCGTCATCGCCGCGTGCAGCTTCGCCGCGCTGGTGACCGCGCACCGATTGTTGTCCGAGCCCACGCCGAGCACCGACCACCAGGTGCACTTGACCAGCCTGCTCACGCTCGCGGGCGGCGCGGCGCTCACGGGCGAGCTCTGGTTCGCGGCCTGCCTTGCGGCGTTCGCGATCACCTCGACGCTGTCGATTGGCCTGCTGGTGCTCGAAGGTCCCGTGCGCATCGAGGGCGACCTTCCCGTGCGGCCCGCGCTGCAGCGGCTGAGCCTGGGCGTGGGGTTCGCGCTGGTGGGCGGCATTCTGTTCTTCGTTTTGTTTCCGCGGCTGTCGTGGAACTTCGCCGCGCGGCGATCGACTCCGGGGTTCGGCGGCACCACGGGCATGTCGGATCGCGTGCGGCTCGGCGGGGGTGGCGACATCAAGACGAGCCCCCGCATCGTGATGCGCGCGCGGATCAGCCCCGACCCCAAGGTCGACAACCTCGATCAGTACTGGGTCGGCCGAACCTTCGACACGTTCGACGGCCGCGAGTGGAACGGCAACGGCGTCGAGCAGAAGCCGCGCAGCCAGGTGTTCCTCGAAGACGGCAAAGCCGGCACCGTGCAGCAGCAGATCGAGCTGTTGCCGGCGTACGGAGCGCGCACGTTGGTCGGCCTGCAGACGCCCGTCATGTTCACCAACCCGGTGATGCTGCAGACCTCGGGCAGCGCGCGCACGAGCCTGGTGCGGCTCGAAGACGAAGAGGTGCACTTCGCAGACGCCGCCAACGGCTACACGTACACCGCGTTCAGCCGCCCATCGGGCAGGGCCGCCCAGACGCCCGAGCTCGTCGACGTCGCGCGCTACACGCGGCTGCCGGCAACGGTGGATAGAGAAGTGACGAAGCTGGCGGCGCGCGTGGTGGGCAACGAACGCGATGCGCTTCAGGCGGCGACGAAGCTGGCCGATTACTTGCGCGGCAACTACGGCTACACGCTCGAGCTGCCAGGCGAAGTCGCCGACCCGCTGGCCGACTTTCTCTTCACGCGCAAAGAAGGCCACTGCGAGCACTTCGCAACGGCGCTGGCAGTGATGTTGCGCACGCAAGGCTTTGCGGCGCGGGTGGCGGCGGGCTTCTACGGCGGTGAGCGCGTCGGCACGCTGTACGTCGTGCGCGCAGGCGACGCGCACGCGTGGACGCAGGTGTTCGTCCCTGGCCGCGGGTGGGAGACGGTCGACGCGACGCCGGACGCGGCGAGAAGCACGCAGGCGACGGCGGCGCTGCAGTGGCTGACCTCGACCTACGAGGCGCTGGAAGACTGGTGGCGTGCGCGCGTGGTCGACTACTCGTTTCAGGATCAGCTGGCGATCGCGCGGGCGCTGGTGCGGCCTCCACGCGGCGCGGCGAATGACGAGCCGACCAGCGCTGCCCCGAGGCTTTCGGCGCCGCCCCTTCGCGCGTTCGTCGCGGCGGCGGTGGTGGGTCTCGTCATCTTCTTCGTCACCCGGCGGCTGATGCGCCGCGCGGTGGCCAGGCCCCACCCGGCGGCGGGCTTTCTCGAGCAGCTCGAGAAGGCTTTGAAGCGGGCGGGCATCGCGCGGCTCGACGGCGAAGCAATCGAGCAGCTCGCAGCGAGGCTCGCGTCGTCGTCGCACCCGGCCGCTGGCGCCGTCTCGCGGGCGACCCGCGCCTACCTCTTCGCGCGCTTCGGTGGAAAACCCGTCGAACCCGAGGAACGCGGAAGGCTGCTGGCGGCGATTCGACCTGCGGCCTAAGTTTCGTGGCGCGTGTTCCTTCGCCTCGTCGAGATGCTGCTGCCGGTGCGCAGGGGTGAAGGCCGGCTGACGCTGGCGCTGTTTCTTCACAGCTTCTTCGCGGTCGGCGCGTTTCTCACCGGGCGAACGGTGCGCGACACGCTGTTCCTGCAGTACGGCGACAAGGAACAGCTGGCGTGGATGTACGTGTTCTCGGCGATCGCCGTCACGGCGTCGGGCCTGCTGTACGGGAAGCTCGCGATCCGCGTTCGCCGCGATCGCATGGCGGTCGGCACGGCGGCGCTGTTCTCGGTGATGTTCGCTGCCTTCTGGGTCGTCGAGAAAAGCCACAGCGCCTGGCTCTACACGGCGCTCTACATCTACGTGGAAGTGATGGGCGCGCTGGCGCTGGTTCAGTTCTGGACGCTGGCGAACGAGCTCTTCAACGCGCGCGAAGCCAAGCGGCTGTACGGGCTCATCGGCGCGGGCGGCACCGCGGCCAACATCGTCGCCGGCCTGCTCGGAGCGAAGATCGCGACCTCCTTCGGCGCCCCTGCCCTGTTGCTCTTCTGCACCGTGCTGCTGGTCGGCACCGGCGCGGCGGGCTTCGCGGGCGGAACCCTTGGCAAGCAGCGGCTGTTCGCGAAGGCGGCCAGCGGGAAGCCCAGCGCGGCGAAGCGCACGGGCGGGGCCGCAAAGGTGATGGCGTCCGGGCACCTGCGTACGATCGCGATGCTCGCCGCGGTCACCTTCTTCACCACCACCCTGGTCGACTTCCAGTTCAAGGTGATGGCGAACCAGGCGTTCAAGGCCCACGAGCTGGCCGCATTCTTCAGCTACTTCAGCGCGGTGATTGGCGTGCTCGCGCTGGCGCTGCAGCTGTTCGGCACCAGCAAGCTGCTCAATCGGGCCGGCGTCGTCGGTTCGCTCGCGGTTCTGCCGCTGTCGCTCGCGCTGGGCAACTCTGCGCTGCTGCTGTTCGGTGCGCTGTGGGCGGCGTCAATCGCGAAGGGCGGCGACACGCTGTTCCGGTATTCGATCAACGACGCCACCACGCAGATCCTCTACCTGCCGGTGCCATCGCAGGCGCGCGTGCAGGCGAAGGCGTTCATCGACGGCGTGATCAAGCCGTGCGCGATCGGGCTCGCGGGTCTGACCCTCGCTGCCTACAAAGCGTGGTTCGGCGGGGCGCCACGCATGGTCGCGTTCCTCTCGCTGGCCCTGACGGCGGCGTGGATCGCGGTCGTGCTGAAGCTGCGCGCGCACTACATCAAGTCGCTGCAGGACAACCTGAAGAGCAAGCGGCTCGACGTCGAGTCCGCTCGGTACAAGGTGATCGACGGGTCCACGAACCTCGTGCTGATGAAGGCGCTCGAGAGCTCGGACCCGCGCGAAGTGCTGAACGCGCTGCTGCTGCTGCCGCACCTCGAGAACATCCAGCTGGATCACCGGGTCGAGCTTCTGCTCGAGCACCCGTCGCCCGAGATCCGCACGGCGGCCTGCGAGTACTACGCGCGCCGCCAGACGATGCGGTTTGCCAACTCGGTGTTTCGTCGCTTCGAAGATCCCGACCCCGGCGTTCGCGCCTCGGCCGTCGACGCCTTCTGCGCCATCGGCCGCGACAAGGCCGTTCGCAGCGTGCGCCCCTTCCTCGCCGACCCCGACCCGCGCATTCGCAGCGCCGCCGTCACCGGCATGATCAAGTACGGCGGCCTCGATGGCGTGCTCGTGGCGGCCGAGGCGTTGAAGGCGCTGATCGACAACCCCATTCCAGTGATGCGCGAGCACGCGGCCCAGGTGCTCGGTGCCGTCGGCGTGAAGAACTTCTACCAGCCCGTGCTGCAGCTGATGAACGACCCCGACCCGCGCGTGCGGCGCCACGCGATCAACGCCGCGGGCGTCTTGAAGAGCCCCGAGTTCGTGATTCCCCTCATCTACCGGACGCAGTCGATGGAGACCACGCGCGAGGCCGTCACCGCGCTGACCGCCTACGGGTCGAGCGTCATCCCGACCCTGGCGAAGGTGCTGTCGAACTCGCTCGAGGATCCCGCGATTCGCCGCGCCGTGTCGCGGGTGCTGGGCCGCCTGGGCACCACCGAGTCCGTCGACGTCATCACCCGCTATCTCGAAGAGCCCGACGAAGAATTGCGCGCCCGCATGTACAAAGCGCTCGCCCGCGCGGTGAAGGGCCGACGCCTGCTGCTGGTCGACCGCAAGCCCGTCGAACAGGCGCTGGAAAGCGAGCTCGAGCGCGCGTACGTGACGCTGACCCAGGCCGAGACGCTGGGGCTCGCGCTGGGGCCGAATTCGGACACCCCGAGGTCCGGTGAGCCGGCCGCCCGCGCGCTGCTGGCGTCGGCGATGGTCGAGAAGGTGAGCCAGATCGAGCGCCGCATCTTCCTGCTGCTGGCGGTGCTCTTCCCCGACGCCGACATGGAACAGATTCATGCGGGCATTCACGATGCGGCGGCGCAGGACGCTCCGCGGCGAAGGGCGAACGCGGTCGAGCTGCTCGACAACCTATTGGGCCGCGAGCTCAAGCGACGGTTGCTGCCGCTGCTCGATGATCTGCCCCGCGTCGACCGCTTGAAGCTCGTCGCGGCCCTCTACGACCTGCCCAGAAAAGAGCCGCGCCAGGTGCTCATCGATCTTTGCCGCGACGAGACCGCGTGGGTGCGCGCGTGCGCGGTGTGGTGCCTGTCGCTGGTGGGCGAGCCCCCGGCCGAGATGAACGACATGATGGCGCACAGCTCGGGCGACAGCAGCGCGGTGGTGCGCGAGATCAGCCTGCTGGTGCTCGATTCCCGCGCCCCCGACCGCGCGTGGGAGATCGCCGAAAAGCGGCTGCGCGATGACGCCCCGGTGGTGCGCCGGCAGGCGGCGTTGATCAGCTCGCGGCGGGCGGCACAGACGCCGGGCTGAACGCGTTGTAGAGAATCCACGCGCCGATGATCAGGAACAGGAAGCCGGCCGCCCGCTGAAGCATGCGCGGCGAGACGACCTTCGTGATCGCCTCACCCGCGAACACCGCGATCGCCGACGTGCAGACGAGCGCCGCGGCTGAACCGAGGAACACCACCCAGCGCGAGCTGCCCGAGGCGGCGAAAGACAAGGTGGCCAGCTGCGTCTTGTCGCCGAGCTCGGCGATGAAGACGGCCCCAAACGTGGTCGCGAGGAGTTTCCAGTCCATGCCCCTGACTACCGTATTAGCGTCGCCACCGGCCCGATGATTTCCACCGTCGAGAAGGTTCTGTTCCTCAAGTCGATCGATCTGTTCTCGCAGATCCCCGGGGAAGACCTGGCGCAGGTGGCGCTGATTTCCCAGGAAGAAAACCGGGAACAGGGCGATGAAATCTTTGCCGAAGGCGAGGCCGGTGACGCGCTGTACCTGGTCATCGACGGCAAGGTTCGCGTCCACAAAGCCGACCGCGTCATCGCCGAACTGGGCGAGCGCGAGTGCTTCGGCGAGATGGCGATTCTCGATGCGGCCCCGCGATCGGCGACCGTGACGTCGTTGACCGAGACGGCCCTGCTCAAGATCACCCGGGAAGACTTCCAGGACATCATGAGCGAGAAGCCCGAGATCGCGATGGGCATCATCAAGGTGCTGACCCGCAGGTTGCGTGACGCCATCCGCTGAAAAGCGGTAAAGCGCCGCCCCATGTCAGAGACCCCGCAGTCAACGACCTCGACCGAAGAAGCCCACGCCGGGCACAGCTTCAAACCCTACATTCCTGCCAGCGCGAACCTGGCCGAGCTCGGCTTCGTCCCGCTGCTCACGGGCACCCTGCTCGGAATGGTGTTCGGGGCCTCGTCGCTGTACCTGGTGCTCAAGGTCGGCCTCACCGTCAGCGCGTCGATTCCAGTCGCGGTCATCTCGATTGCGCTCTTCCGGGTGCTGTCGAAGTTCGGGGTGCGCAACCGGACGATTCTCGAGAACAACATCGTGCAGACCGCGGGCTCTGCCGGCGAGTCGATTGCCTTCGGCGTCGGGGTGACGATGCCGGCGATCATGATCCTCGGCTTCGACCTCGAGTTCACCCGGGTCGCGCTGGTGGCGGTGCTGGGCGGCCTGCTGGGCATCTTGATGATGATCCCCTTGAGGCGCGCGCTGATCGTCGAACAGCACGGCATCTTGAAGTACCCGGAAGGCACGGCGTGCGCGGAAGTGTTGAAGGCGGGCGCGTCGGACGAGTCGCGGGCGGCGGCGGCGCAGGCAGACGACGGCGCGGTGGAAGTCAGCGGCGGCAAGACGATCTTCGCGGGCTTCGCGATTGGCCTTTTCTACAAGACGGCGATGTCGGCCTTGAAACTCTGGAAGGAAGTGCCCGAGAAGATCTTCGGCTCGCCGCTGCGCAATGGCTCGGTGGCATCCGAGATCTCGCCCGAGCTGCTGGGCGTCGGCTACATCATCGGCCCGACGATCGCGGCGGTGATGTGTGCGGGCGGCGTGCTCGCGTACCTGGTGCTGATTCCGGCGATCTCGTTTTTTGGTGAAGGCAGTCTGCTGCCGGTCGCTCCGGGCACGATTCCGATCAGCCAAATGGGCCCTGACGAAATCCGTGGCGCCTACGTGCTCTACATCGGCGCTGGCGCTGTTGCGGCGGGCGGCATCGTCAGCCTCGCGCGCGCGCTGCCCACCATCTGGCAGGGCCTTCGCGGCGGCCTCGTCGACCTGGGCGTCATCGGCAAGAAGTCGTCGGCCGCCACCCCGCACGCCGGGCTTCGCACCGACCGCGACCTGTCGATCAAGTTCGTGGGCGTCGGCCTCGTCGTCCTCATGCTGGCGATCGTCGTCGCCACGCCTCTGCACATGAACATCGGCGGCGCGCTGCTGATCGTGATCTTCGGCTTCATCTTCGTCACCGTCAGCTCGCGCCTCACCGGCGAAATCGGCTCGTCGTCGAACCCGATTTCTGGAATGACGGTCGCCACGCTGCTGCTCACGTGCGCCATCTTCCTCATCATCGGGTGGACGGGGCCCAGCTACTACGTCACCGCGCTGTCGGTTGGCGCGATCGTCTGCATCGCGGCCTCGAACGGCGGCACCACCTCGCAAGACCTGAAGACGGGCTTCCTCATCGGGGCCACGCCGCGCCACCAGCAGGTCGCCATCCTCGTCGGCGCGCTCGCTTCGGCACTCGCGCTCGGGCCCATTCTTCTCAAGCTCAACGAAGCCGCCACCCTGTACGTCACGCCCGTGAGCTTCGAGCACGTGTCCGAGCCCGTGCCGCTGCCGGAAGAACGCTTTGCCGCCTTGCCCCTGTACGCGGACGACATGCCGCTGGAAAAGGCCGAGTACCGCGTGGTGCAGATCGAAAAGCAGGAAGGCGAGCTGCTGCCGGGCGAGTACCTGGTCGACCCGAAGACGCGGGCTCCGGTGATGGTGGTGCGGCGCACGTTCGGCAAAGATCTGCGCACCGACGTCTCGAAGCTCGAAAAGAAGGAAAAGCTCGAAGGGCCCCAGGCCTCGGCAGATCCGCGCGAGCTGTTCGTCTGGCAGAAGACCGACGCCGTCAACGGGCCTGCCGGCAAGTACCTGGTCGACGACGCCGGAAAGGCCACCTACCTGATCGACCCGGGCATCAACGGCATCCACCGCGAACGCCCCGACGGCTCGAAGGTCACCAAGTTCAACGCGCCCAAGGCGACCCTGATGTCGTACATCATCAAGGGCATCCTCAACCGGCAGCTGCCGTGGGGCCTGGTGCTGCTGGGCGTGATGATCGCGCTCACGCTCGAGATGGCGGGCATTCCGTCGCTGGCCTTCGCGGTCGGCGTGTACCTGCCGCTGTCGTCGTCGACGCCCATCTTCGCGGGCGGCATGGTGCGCTGGCTGGTCGACCTCTACGTGCGCAAGAAGAACGCGGGCAAGAAGCTCACCGAGGAAGAGCTCACGGCCGAAGGCGACAAGAGCCCGGGCGTGCTGCTCGCGTCCGGCTACATCGCCGGCGGAGCGATTGCCGGCATCGTCATCGCCTTCATGGCCGGCGTCTTGAGCAACACCAACCGCGACCTCGAAGAGTGGGCCTCGGCGCACAACCCGTTCTTCAAGGGCGCCAGCAGCGACCTGCTGTCGATGGTGCCCTTCGTGTTGATCGCGGTCGTGCTGCTGGCCGTCGGGCGCGAGATGCTGCTGAAGCCGAGCACGGGCGTGGCCCGGAAGTAGCCAGGTGCCCGGCCCCGAGGGTCGGGTTCATCGACTCGAAGGGGAGGCGCGCTAGGATGTCTGCCCCATGCCGGCACCGCAGGCTGAAGCCACCGCAGTGATCGCCAAACCACCGGGTCCCGACCCGATGGACAACCCCGAGATTCGCAAGCAGGTGGAAGCGGCCCGCACAGTGCTCTTCCACATCTCGAAGGGCATCAAGCAGATCGGCATGTACCGGCATGCCGAGGCGAAGTTTCCCGAGTTTCTGCAGAAGGCGGCCGACGCGTTGGCCGCCTACAACGCGAGCTACGGGTCGCTGACGTTGAAGGTCGACCTCACGAACTTCCTCGTCCACAAGGTCGAGCTGTTCCCCGAGGCGTCCGAGATTCCGTACAAGTTCTTCAAGGACGGCATTCGTCAGCTGATCTTCCGCGACGGTACCACCGTCGAAGAGCTCGTCACCTTTACCCTCATCAGCCTGTCGGACCCTGATCGCGGGGCCGACGACTTGAACGCCCAGCTGTGGCGCGCGCAGCTGCCGCACTTCGAATTCATCATGGTCGAAGGCTTCAAGATGGATGAGTTCAACGAGGAAGAGATCCAGGTCGAGGTCGACAAGGTGGTCGACTACCTGCAGCGCCGCCTGCGCGCGGAATCCGACGACTACCTGCGCTTCGCCCGCGTGAGTGAAGACGACTTGAACGCGCAGCTGGACGGCGTCGAACAGATGCGCGGCGTGGTCGTCACGGGCGTCACCGCCGACGCTGCGATGAAGGCCCGGCTGCAGAAAGACATCTTCGACGAAGAGAACTCGCGCCTCTTCCCCAAGCTCATCAGCGCCGTGTTCCAGGTCGTCGAGGCGGGCGTCGACGACCCGAAGCTGCTGGAAGACATGTTCGTGCAGCTGCTGGACGCGATGCTTTTGCAGGAAGACTTCGGCACCATCGGCCAGGTGGTGCTCAAGCTGCGCGCGATGGAACAGCGGGCCGGCAAGGACTCGCCCATCTCTCTGCTGCTGCAGTCGTTTCAGATGAAGATGGGCGAAGAGCAGCGGCTCTCGCGCATCGGCGACGTGCTCAAGAACGCGAAGCCGAAAAACAGCGCCGACATCGTGCGGTACCTGACCGGGCTCGACGAAGCGGTGGTGCCGACGCTGCTGTCGGTGCTCGAGTCGCTCGAGCTGCCCGAGAACCGCGCCCTGCTGAGCGACGTGCTCACCGCCTACGCGAAGACGTTGCCCGAGCCGTTCGTGAATCGCCTCAAGTCCGACCGTCCGCAGACGGTGCGCGACATGATCTACATCCTCGACAAGTCGAACCACCCCGACAAGCTGCGGTTCTTCGCCGATTCACTGCGAAGCCCGAACCTGGCGATTCGGCTCGAGGTGATGGGGATCATCGCCCGCGGCCGCACCGGTGACGCGCGGAAGCTCATCAGCTCGTGCCTCGACGACGACAACGTGCAGGTGCGAATTCAGGCGGCGCGCGTGTTGCCCGAGTTCGACCGCGAGAAGGCGTACTTCGACCTGCTGAAGGTGGTGAAAGAGCCCGCGTTCGCGAAGAAACAACCGAATGAGCGCGAGGCCTTCTACGCCGCGCTGGGCAGCACCGGCGTCGCGGGCGCGATCAGCTACTTCCAGACGATTTTGTCGGCCAGGGGTGGCCTCTTCAACAAGCAGAAGGTCGTCGAAGACAAGCTGCTGGCCGTCGCGGGCATGGCCGGCGCCTGCACGATTCAGACGTACAAGTTTCTGCAAGAAGTGACGGTCGACACGAGCCAGCCGCCCGAAGTGGTGCATGCCGCAAGGATGGCCGGGCTGCGCACGAAGAAGATCCTGTTCGGCGACGCGCGAGAGGGCTGACCCATGGCCGACAACCTTCAGATCGTGGCCGCGCAGGACGAGAACGTCGACACGTACGGCCGCGAGCACAACGAGAAGCTGCAGGGCCTCGCCCGCACGCTGATCTCGGGCCTCTACATGCTGGTGCGGTCGGTGAAGATGTACGACCCCGACAACGCCGTCTTCAGCAAGCCGCTGGCGCAGCTCGAAGACACGATCAACTTGATCATTCGCCGCGACGGGAAGCTCGACCTCGTCGGGGTGAAGCAGTCGTTCTACATCAACGGCATGTTGGTGAAGGTCGACATGGCCGCGCTCGACAACGTGAAGTTCCTGCTCGACGAGATGCGCGCGAAAGACGTCGGCGGCTTCACGCTGCTGCGCCCGGTGCAGATGGCCGAGCTCAAGAACTTCGTCTGGATCTTCTCGAAGGATCAGAACACCGAAGCCGACGAAGACGGCACCGAAGGCCGGAAGCTCATCTCGATGAAGCTCGCGAAGTACAGCAAGCTCAAAGAGAAGATCGAGAACGACAAGGACGAATCGGAAGCGCGCATCGACCGCAAGAAGTACGCGCTCACCGTCTATGGCCGCGCGATCTTCTTCATCCGCAAGTACCTCGAGTCGCTGAAGACCGAAACGCCGCTGAACACCAGCAAGAGCCTTCGCTTGATCCAGGACTTCGTCGACATCTCATTCGACCAGCGCACCCACTTCCTCGGGCTCACCACCACGCACAACGAGGCCGAGTACCTCGCGTACCACCACGTCAACGTGTGCCTGATGGCGATCGTCTTCGGCAGCGAGCTCGGGCTCACCAAGCCGCAGCTGCGCGACCTGGGCTACATCGCGCTCTTCTTCGACGCCGGCATGGGCACGATTCCCGAGGCGCTGGTAAACAAGCGCGGTGGCCTGACGGCGGAAGAGAAGGCGCTGGTGCAGCGGGCGCCCCTGGTCGCGGTGCGCCACATCTTGAAAGAGAAGGCGATCAACCGGTCGACCTTGATGCGCGTGGTGACGACGTTCGAGTTCAAGGTCGACTTCGGCACCGCGGTTCGTGACAGCCAGGGCAACATCCAGATGATCATCCCGAAGGCGAACCTGGGCCTCTACGCGCGCCTGGTCGCCATCTGCGCGACCTACGATGCGCTCACTTCGAAGCGCCCGTACCGTGATGCGTACGGCCCGGAAGTCGCCCTGATGTTGATGTGGACGGAGATGCGCAACAAGTTCGACCCCGATCTGCTCAAGGTCTTCATGCGCGTGATGGCGATTCAGCCGATCAAGGTGCTGACCAAGCGGCAGCAGACGGCCGGCATTTCACTCAGCGGCTTTTAGGGCCTTTTCCGCCGCGACGAAGTCCTTCGGCGGCTTCGCCTCGAAGCTCAACGACTTGCCCGTCTTCGGGTGGGGGAAGGCCAGCTTCCACGCGTGCAGCGCCTGGCGTTCGATGAACTGCGGCAGCGACTTGCGGACGCTGCCGTACAGCGCGTCGCCCAGCAGCGAGAAGCCGGCCTCGGCGAAGTGCACGCGGATCTGATGCGTGCGCCCCGTCTCGAGAAGGACCTCGACCTTCGCGCCCTTTGCGTACTGCGCGCGGGTGGTGAAGTGCGTCACCGCTTCTTTGCCGGTCTTCACCTTGCCCGAGAACTTCTGCCGCTGGCGCGGGTGCCGGCCGTACAGCGTGCGAAAGGTTCCGGCATCGGGCGGCGCGCCATGCACCAGGGCGAGGTACGTCTTCTCGACAGTGCGGGCCTTGAACGACGCCTGCAGCGCGGCCAGTGCGGTGTCGGTCTTGGCGACGACCATCAGGCCCGACGTGTCTTTGTCGAGGCGGTGGACGATGCCGGGGCGCAGCTCGCCGCCGATGCCCGCGAGATCATCGACGTGAAACATCAGCGCGTTGACGAGCGTGCCATCGGGGTTGCCCGCGCCGGGGTGCACGACCATGCCCGCGGCCTTGTCGATGACGACGAGGTGCTTGTCCTGGAAGACGACCTTCAGCGGCAGATCTTCGGCTTCCAGCGCGATCGAAACCGCGTCCGGCAGCACCACGTCAATCGCCTCGCCGCCCTTCAGCCGCATCGCGACCTGCACCGGCCGACCTTCGAGGGTGACGTGCCCCTGCTCGATCAGCGTTTTGAGCCGCGAACGGCTCAGGTCCGGCAGCACCGAGGCGAGGTGTTGATCGATTCGAGCGCCCCGCCCGTGCACAGCGACCACCACGCGCATCACCAGATCTTCGACTTCACGTGCCCCTTCGGGCGAATGACGATGTCGCAGATGGCGCGATCGAAGAAGTTGGTGCGGGTGTAGATCTCTTGCGAGACGCGGGTCTTGAAGAGCTCACGGCCTTCTTCAATCTCGTCCTTCAGCGCCTCGAACAAGTTGTCGTGTTCGATGCCCTTGATGATCTTCTGCTCGTTGTAGAGCGAGATGTCTGAGGCGATTGCCCGGGCCAGCCGCATTGCCTTCATTCTTTCTTCGTCGGTCATCGAAGCCCGCATTCTTCAGGGCGCCCCACCGAAGGTCAACCTTTCGAACGGTTCCGTTCGACGAGCGACAGGTAGCTACGGGATACGCGGACGCCATCGAGCCGCAGCTCTTTGGCGAGGGACATCAGGATCCCACGCAGGTAGACGGTTGTAGGCAACGCGGCGTAACGGTCAGCCTCGACGTTTTCCAGGTGCTTGGCGCCGATGCGGGTGCGGTCGGCCACGGCGGCCAGAGACATGCCCAGCGACATCCGAACCTGCCGCAACAGCTCGCCGTTGAACTCGGCATCGGCAGAGATGTCGGGGGCCCTGGGGCGATCGGGCGCGGTCGGAACCGCCACCTTCGGGCTCGGCCGGGGCAGCATCGCCAGGGCGGACTCTTCTGAGATTCGTTCGGCCTCGGCGGGTGGCGGCGGAGCAGACGGCGCGGGGTTGCCGACCACCGACGAGAACGCGCCAACGAGCGACGGGGGCGCAGGCGCAACCGGGGCTTCGGGCGGCCGGGCGCTGACGGGCGGCGGCGACGCGACCGGCTGAACGCCGGCCGACTCAGCCCAGCTGAAGGTGACGCGCGGGTGGGTGGACGCGACGGAATGGTCGGCCCCGCGCAGGAGCTCACCCATCTCGAGCTGGCCCGCGATGGGCTCTTCGCCGGGCTCGTCGCGCGGAGGCAGCCCGAGCTCTTCGTCGTACATGCCGCGCAGCTCGTCGTCGGTGAGCACTTCCATCGCCTCGCGCAGGCGCTTGCGAAGGGCCCCGACCGAGCTGGCATTCGCGAGCCCGTAGAGCGCGACCTGATCATCCGAGTACATGCGATTCAAGCGTTCCCACGCCGAACGGATCTCACCCGGGGTGGCCGAGACCGAGATCTCGAGCAGCTCGTAATACGTCTGGGCGGCGAACGGCTTCACGTGCCCAATGCAAGCAGGTTTTCGGCAAGACGCATCAAACCAAGTGACGCGGTGCTCGTCGGAGCAGCCGTCAGCACTGCCTGCCTCGCCCGTACTGCCTTCCAAACGGCGTCGTCGTGGCCCACCGCCCCCAGATACCCCAGCTCGAGCCCAAAGAACTTCTTCCATGCCGATGCCACGGTCGGCCCGATGTCGTAGTCGGGCCGCGTGCGTGCCTGGTTCACCACCAGCCAGGGATGAAAGCCGGCCAGCAGCAGCTCGAGCTGGGTCGCGCCTTCCGGGTTGTGCGGCCGCAAGCGCGCAATCAGATCCCACGGGGTGCGCGCCGTCGGATCGCGGCCGCCCAGCACCAGCGACAGCGCTTCGGCCACCGACGCATCGGCGAGTCCCTGCATGCGCCGGAAGAACGCCGTCTTGATGAAGCGGTACGCGTTCTCGATCGACGTCGGCTCGGGCAACAGCACGACGAGGCCGATGTCGGCGGCGAGAAAGAAGTCGAGGACGTTGAAGGCCGTGCCGGCCCCGAGGTCGAGGATCACGTAGTCGACGTCCAACGCGCGCAGGTGGCGCAGCAGCCGCGATTTCTGGGCGTGCTTGGGGTTGGCGGCGTCGAGACCGTCGTGCGCTCCGGCGATCAGCCCGAGGCGTTCGACTCCACCCGGGACGATGGTGTCTTCGAGGCGCGCGACGCGGTTGTTGATGAAGTCGGACAGCGAGACGGACGGCTGGCCGACGCCGAGGCAGGTGTGAAGGTTCGCTCCACCGAGGTCGGCGTCGAGCAGGACCACGGTCGAGCCCCGGTTCGCGAGCGCGATGCCGAGGTTCGCCGAGACCAGCGACTTGCCGATGCCTCCCTTGCCGCCGCCAATCGCAATCACCTTACGGGCGCGCGCCTTGCTCTTGATCAGTGTCTATTCCTCGTTCAGCTCGACGTTCCAATAAGACGCGTCGGCGAGCGAGAGAAAAGGCAGCCACTCGCGGTAGCTGGCCTTGCTCGCGG
>JAYUXE010000841.1:0-8703 GCA_043753165.1 Archangiaceae bacterium
CGGCAGAGAAGAACGCGCGCGGGCTGCTGGATCGCCGTGGGCTGATTCACGCGCACTCGGTGCACTCGCACGACGCGTGCGATGGGGAGCCGATCAACGACGCAGGCCAATACAACGCGCCGTGCAACGCCGACTTCCGCCGCGGGCTGTGCCAGGCGCAGCACGACTTCGTCTTTCTCACCGACCACCCCGACAGCGTGGCCGACGTGGAATTTCCTGACACGCTGCTGTTCGATTCAGCGCAGGGCGATGCGCTCGTGACGCATGGCGGGCAGCCGACGGCGAACCGACTGAAGTGCCCCGATGGCACTGCGGCGCTCGTGATGGCGGGCGTCGAATCCGACCGCATGATGCCGGCGGGAATCGAAAGACACGTCGCCGACGCCGGAAGCCGCAAGGCAATTTACGGCAGCGATCAGGTGGCGGCGTATCTGCAGGTGAAAGAGACGAACGCGGTGATGCTGGTCGCGCACACGGAAGATTGGACGGCGGATCAACTGACGACGCTGCCGCTCGATGGCTTCGAAATCTACAACCTGCACGCGAACAGCCTGGTGAACGCGGGCACGCTGGCGGAAATCGCGCTGGCGGTCGATCGCCAGGAATTCGACGGCCTGCCGCACCCTGACCTGTTCATGACGGCGTACGTGAAGTTCGAAGACGCGCGCTACCTCGACACGTGGGGCACGGCGCTGTTCAAGGGCGCGCACCGTGTCGGCACCGCGGGCACCGATTGCCACCGCAACACCTTCAAGTCGCTGATGCAGGACGGCGAACGGGTCGACAGCTATCGGCGAATGATGCTCGGGTTCTCGAACCACGTGCTGGTGCGGGCCGGGGCCGATGGCAGCTGGGACGACAGGTCACTGAAAGACGCACTGCGCGCGGGACGTTCGTACGTCGCGTTCGAGTATCTGGGCTACCCGGTCGGGTTCGACGCGTACGCGACCGAGCAGACGAAGACGGTCGAGATGGGGGGCAATGCATCGATCGCGGAGAAGGCGAAGCTGGTCGCGGTGATGCCGACGCTGCAGAACCTGGACCCCGCAGCCACGCCGCCGACGCTGCGCGGAAGGTGGTTGCGCGCGATCGATGGCGGCTGGGAAGTGGTTGGTGACGGGCTCGCCGTGACGCCGACGGTACCGGGCGCCTACCGCGCAGAGATTCGAATTGTGCCGCGGCACCTCACGGGCTTCATCGGCAAGCGGCGCGACTTCATCAAAGACGAGCGGCCGTGGATTTACGGCAACGCGATTTACGTCACACCCTGACCGGCAGCTGCACCCTTCAGGCCGACCAGAGCTCGAGCTGACCTTCGGTGGGGTGGTCGTTGGACGCCTTCTTGTGCGAGGCGGACGCGAGCACCGACGCAATCAACCGGGTGCGTCGCGGGCCAAAGCCGCAGACGGACGACAGCTGACCGTCTTGAGCGGCGCGCGCGAGGCCTTCGAGGCTCTCGACGCCGAGCACGTCTTTCAGTTCCTTCGCGAGCTTCGGGCCGATGCCGGGAATCGACTGAAGCACGGTGCCGCACGCGCTGCGGCTCTCGAGCTTCTCGAGCAGTGGCAGGCGGCCGGTACGCAACAGGTCCTTCAGCAGGCCGCCGACCTCGTAGTCGATGCCGAGCTGGTGAACGCCTTCGATGCCGTCTTCTTCGATGACTTCGGCGAGCGCTCGGTTGCTGTTGCGAATGGCCTGGGCGGCGCGGCGCCAGAGGCGGGAATTGTTTCCTTCGGCGTCGAGGAGCGCGGCGGTGCGTTCGGCGGTTGCGGCGATGCTGTCGTTGTCGGTGTTTCTCATGCTCCATTTCGTATCAAAGGGGGCTGACATGCAGCCCGGCCGGGGGAGAACGGAAGGGCCCATGAAGCGATTCGAGCGCTACGTCGCAATCGGTGACAGCACCACTGAAGGCCTGAAAGACCCTGATGGTTCAGGGGGTTACCGTGGCTGGGCGAACCGGTTTGCCGAGCATCTGGCGAAGCATTCGCCCGGATTGCAGTACGCGAACCTGGCGATTCGGGGCACGGTCGCGCGCGAGGTGCATGAAGGGCAGCTGGCGGCGGCGGTGGCGTTGAAGCCCGACGTCGCGACGGTGGTGGCGGGGGTGAATGACCTGCTGCGGCGGCGCTTCGACGTCGACGAGGTCGCGGGACACCTGGGCACGATGTTCCAGACGTTGAAGGCGATGGGCACGACGGTGCTGACGTTCACGATGCCGGACATCTCGAGCGTGATGCCGGTGGCGCGCATCGTTCGGCACCGGTTGCTGGCGTTGAATGCGCGGCTTCGAAAGCGGGCCGCGGTCAATGGGGTGCTGTTGGTCGACATCGCGGCGCACGCGCTGGGCAGCGATCCGCGGCTGTGGGACGAAGATCGCCTGCACGCGAACTCGCTGGGGCATGAACGAATTGCGATGGGGCTCGCGCACACCGCGGGCCTTCAAGGGTTCGAGAAGTGGCACGAGCCGCTGGCTCCGCTTCCTCCCCACCGGCTTCGCGATGCCGCGCGCGCCGAGCTGTTCTGGAGCCGCACGTACCTCTTGCCATGGCTTCGCGATCGTTCGAAGTCGGAGCGCGTGCCGAAGCGGCCGAAGTTGTCGCCCGTTGAACCTGCGTAGTCTGAATGCTTCAACCGGTCTGGCTCTGCAAGGGGTCGGCCGCCGCGGGCAGGCTGATTCGAAAGACGCAGCCGGACGACGAGTCTTCGACGGCGATGGTGCCCTGGGGACTCTGCAAAGCGTTCATCGAGCAACGCATCACGCACCTCGAGCACGCCCTGCTGCAGAATCGTGAAGGGGCAGAAGGAATGATCGCGGGGGATGTTTCGCGCGAGCGGCCCGTGAACCGCCTTCATCCACAGGCGGGTGCGGTCGAGCAGCGTCACGGCGCCAATCTGGGTGCCACAGAACTGGGCAATCATCCGCGCGTAGCCGTCAAACTCGCCTTCCGCAGGCGTGTCGAGGATGCGGTACGTCATCAACGCGGCAAGACGTTCGTCTTCGTTGGCGTGGATTGGTGCGCTCAGGAAGTCTCCAGATAAAACCTGCGGCAACTTCAGGTCGCGCTCGCCGGAGCCCGCAATTCGCACGCGCAAAGCCCTTCCGTCGCGACTGGAACCGCAGAGGCTGCGGCTAGAAGGCGAAGCCAATGCGCAGCAGGTGCGCGTTGAAGCCCACGACCATGCTGATGGGTTGCGGTGCGAAGACGCCAGAGAACAACGGCCCTTCGAGCACGTTGTCTTGCGCGCTGCCGACGCCAATCGAACCACCGAGGATCAACGCGATGTAGAGGCGCCGCGCGATCACCCACTGGTAGCCGACGTTGAGCCCGAGTTGGACGGTGTACGACGTGCGGAAACGGGACATCGCCTCGTAGAGAAGACCCAGCTGCAGCCGCGGCTCGAAGAAGAAGCCGCTCAACGATTCATTCCCGGTGTGAAGCGCGACGCCGAGCGCCAGCCAGAGGCCCATCGCCACGCTGATTTCCTCGCCGCTGCCGATGTTGACCCGCGTGGTGCGCGCCCAGCCGAACTCAGACACCAGATCGATCGGACCCAGGTCGTGGGTGGCGCCGGCCGAGAACATGTTCCACGCGTGTGAAGAACCGCCGAGGCTGGTCAGCGAGGTGACGAGCGGAACCACCACGGTGCCGACCGGCTGAATCCAGACCGCAGTCTTCGGCGGCTCGACTGCCGCGTGAGCCTGGCGCGAGCACGTCGTTGTCACTGCGGCCGACGGCGCAAATCGAAGCGAGCGACAGACGGCATTCACAGGTGAAAATCGACATCGCTGCCCGGGCCGGTCTACCACGTGGGCGGCTGGTCGATTGGCAGCGATGGCGCTGTCGGAACAAGACGCTCGGCCTTCGGCAACTGGTTTTGGGTCTCGAATTGAATGCGATCAGCTCAGGACAGAAAGAGCTGACGTGGGGGGGGACGCGTTTAGAGCGCCGAGAAGCTGGCGTCGCTGAACGTGCAGTCGGTGGCCGCGCCTTCGGCGGGGAAGAGGGCGACCGTGTCAGCGTAGTGACTTCGGGCGAGCGCCTTGTCCCAGCACTCGGTGAACCGCACTTCCTTCTGGGTGTCGCCTCCGACGATCGTGACGTCGGCGCGGCCCGAGCCGTCGTCGTGCCAGCGCGACTTCACCGCCAGGCGTTCGGTTTTCGCGCTCTTCCGATCGAAGTCGCTGTTGACGACGAACTCGAACTGGCCGTCGCCTCCGACCGCTTGCGAGAATTTGTAATCAGAGTCGGGGCTGCCCTTCGTCTGGTCGCGAAAGCCGATCTGCAGCTGGACGTCACCGTTGCGACTGCGCTGGTAGCTGACCTCTGCGCGACCGCCTTCGTCCATCGCGCCGAGCACGAAGTCGCCCGATGCGTTGGCGAGCTTCGGGTTGTGGCTGCCGGTGAGCACCGCGACGAACCCGTCTCCGCCCGACTTCGACTTCCGCTCGAGCACGTAAGAGAAGAGACCGTCTTTCTGGGTCATCGTGAACTGGAAGGTGTGCAACCACAGCGGCTGGGTCAGCGGGCCCCACACTGCCTTCTCGTCGGTGATGGAGGCCGGCTCTTCCTTGATGATGGCGGCGACGACGCCCAGGGTCAGCGCAACCGAGCCGTTGACGATGAGCGTCGTCACCGCCGATACGCCAGGCGTCAGCGCCGGGTCGCCCACGAGCTCCTGACGGGTGCTGTCACCGGAGCGCTTGCCGCTGTTCTTCGTCGGCTGCGGCCCTCGCAGCTCGACGTTTTCTCCGTTGTGAGAGGACGACGCGACGCTTCATCGCAACGTCGGGGCCACATGGCGGCGCCAGCAGTTGCTCCCGCTTGCGCTTTCCGCCTGCAACCTCGGTCGCATTTCGTCTGCTACCGGGGTTTCAGACCAGCGCAGCTTCACCACGGACTCGAAGCCTTTTCGGTCGGCCACCAGACTTCACGCGCGTCATCCAGCTACAAACACGCGTCGTTTTGCTCCTGCGCTTCGACGACGAAGTAGTTGTACCCGCTGACCTCGCCCTCGACGATTCCGGAGAAGTTGTGATCTTGGCCGATCACCAACGCGCCGGTGCTCACAGCGTCGACGGAGTTGATGACGGGCACCAATCGATCACAGCTCACAATGCAAAAGTCGTAGTTCTGGCAGCTCGCTGCCGCGGTGTTCGACGCGCGACCCGCCATGTTCACGTACATGCCTTCGTTCGCCTCGAGGAGAAGATTGAGGCTGTCGCGACCCGTATTCTTGGCAACGTATGGGGTGTTCAGCGTGCCGCGGACGTAGCTCGCATCGATCAGCGTCGTGTTGCCGTTGACGATCGCGACGGTTCCGTTGACGGTGACCGCGCGACCAGGGACGAGCAGCGCGTCCGCCGGGAATGTCGTTGGCTGGACTGTGATGCCGCGGTTGTTGGCTGACGCCAGGTTGCCGTTCACTTCCTGCACCCAGAAGCGGTTGAACGTCTTCGCGGTCTCTTGAACGCCGGGGCTGATCTTCACGCGCGTGCCGACAGCGACCGGGGTGGTGCGAATCTGAAAGATGGTCGTGACGAGTGGCGTCACGTTCCACGTATGCGTCACGACCGTGCCGAGGTTGCCGAACCGATCTCTGCCGCGCACCTGCAACGAGTGATTGCCCTCAGCGAGGCCCGTCACGACCAAACCTGTACAGGACGTAAACACCGTCGCCGCGTCGAACTTGCACTCGAACGAGAACGGCAGCGGCTCGTTGGTCGGAATCGGAGCGAACGAAAGATTTGCCGCCGTGTTGTTCACCGACGCTCCGTTCAAGGGATTGCCCGAGACGGTTACGCCCGGACCCACATCATCGACCGTGAAGCTGACCGACTGCGTGGTCGAGTTGCCGAACGAATCGGTGCCGACGACCTTGAACGTGTGGCCCGTGACGCTCGTCATGCCGGAGAACGTGCGCGGCGAGACGCAGCCCGTGATGACCGGCTGCGAGTCGAGCTGACAGGTGAAGGTCGAGCCACTTTCCATGCTGAAGGACAGCGTCGTGCTCGGGCCAACGATGGCTGCCGCGGTTGGAGCGGTGATGTTGATCACGGGACCCGTCGCGTCGACCATGAACGTGCTCGCGGCGGGCGTCGCGTCGAGGTTACCGGCCGTGTCCTTCGCGCGAACGCGGAACGTGTAACCGGGGGCGGCTCGCTCGGGCAGCGGGCCGTAGACCTTCGGCGTCGCACACGTGGTGAACGCAGCTTCGACCGGCTCGAGGATGCACTCGAACGTGCCCGCGCGCGTCGAGGTGAAGGTGAACGTCACGTTCGGGCCGGTCGTCATTCCGGGCCCGGCGGTGATCGTCGTGTCGAGCGCGGTGTTGTCGACGTTCCACGTGACGATCAACGGCGTCAGGTCTTCGTTGCCCGCTGCATCTCGAGCGGCCGCTCGGAAGACGTGCTGGCCCGTCGCGAGACCCGCGAACGGATTGGTCGCCGCGCACGGCTGAAGTGTCGGCGAGTCGACGCTGCAGCGGAACGTGCTCCCCGCTTCCGTCGAGTCGATCACGAACGTCACGGAGCCACCCGAGATGGCCGATGGGCCGCTCACCAAGATCGTGTCCGGAGGCGTGAGGTCCGGCGGACTGCCGCCGCCAGTACCCGCTCCGCCACCCACACCCGCGCCGCCACCGGTACCAGCTCCGCCACCCGTACCAACTCCGCCACCCGTACCAACTCCGCCACCCGTACCAACTCCGCCACCCGCACCAACTCCGCCACCCGTACCGGCTCCGCCACCCGTCCCAACTCCGCCGCCCGTGCCGGATCCGCCGCCAGCGGCGACGCCTCCGCCTGCGCCGACGCCTCCGCCCGCACCTGAGCCACCACCGGCGGCCGACCCGCCACCGCCGGAACCAGAACCGCCGCCCTTGCCCGAACTGCCGCCGCTGCCACCGCCCGGCCCCGACCCCGTCTCACAGAACCCTGCGACACACTGTTGACCCGTCGGGCAGTTCAGGTCGGTGGCGCAGGGCGCTCCGGTCGTCGACGGGAAACAGGAGACCACGCCCATCGCGAACAGCATCGCGGCTGGGAACCAAAGGGCAGAGCGTGACGGCATGGCCAAAACTCTAGCCGCACCCGGGGCGATTCTGGGAAGCGCGTGCACACACACAGCGCTAGACAGTGCGGCATGAATACCAAGAGCTACGCCGCCGTGGCTGCTGACAAGCCGCTCGCTGCTTTCACGATCGACCGGCGCGAGCCGGGACCCCTCGACGTCGTCATCGACGTCCTCTTCTCAGGCGTCTGCCACTCGGACATTCACCAAGCGCGCGGCGACTGGAACAACTCGAAGTTCCCGATGGTGCCGGGCCACGAGATCATCGGCCGCGTCACTCGCGTCGGAGCAAAGGTCACCCAAGTGAAAGTGGGTGGCCTCGTCGGCGTCGGCTGCATGACCGACTCGTGCCGTGAGTGCGGGCAGTGTGCGGGCCACCACGAGCAGTTCTGCGAGAACGGAACCTCGTACACGTACAACAGCACCGAGATGGATCGCGTGACGCCGACGTACGGCGGCTACTCCGCGCAGATCGTGGTCACCGAGCATTTCGTGTTGAAGGTCCCCGAGACGCTCGACCCGGCAGGCGCCGCTCCGCTGCTTTGCGCCGGCATCACCACGTACTCGCCGCTGAAAGAATGGAACTGCAAGAAGGGCGACCGCGTCGCCGTCGTCGGACTCGGCGGGCTCGGCCACATGGCGGTGAAGCTCGCCAAAGCGATGGGCGCGGAAGTCACGATGTTCAGCACGTCACGCGGCAAAGAAGCCGACGCAACCCGCCTCGGCGCTGCGCACTTCGCGCTGTCGACGGAAGCCGCGACGTTCGAACGCCTGGCCGGAAAGTTCGACCTCGTCATCGACACCATCTCGGCACAGCACGACTACAACGCCTACCTCAAGCTGCTGCGCCCCTTCGGAACGATGGTCATCGTCGGCGTCCCGTCGAAGCCGGCCGAGGTCGCCGCGTTCTCATTGATTGACGGCAACCGCCGCCTCGCCGGCTCGAGCATCGGCGGCATCGCGCAGACCCAGGAAATGCTCGACTTCTGCGCGCAGCACAACATCGTCTCTGACGTCGAAATCATCCCGATTCAGCAAATCAACGAAGCGTACGAGCGCGTCATCAAAGGCGACGTTCGCTACCGCTTCGTCATCGACGGGCAAAGCTTCCACAAGGCGTGAGCCCGTTTGAGGCATTACGCCCCGCGAAGTCAGCGGTCGCGCGCGTCGCTTCGAGGGAGACGCGCGCGGTCTTGAGGTTGCAGCCAGGTGACGCAGGAGGAATCACCCATGGCTGCGAAGAAAATCACGAAGGCGGCACCGAAGAAGTCCGCCACCCCCGCCAAGAAGGCTCCCGCGGCGAAGGCCACGGCGGCGAAGGCTCCCGCCAAGAAGGCCGCCGCGGCGAAGGCGCCCGCGAAGAAGGCCCCGGCCGCTCGGCGTCGCCCGGTGGAGATCGACGAGCCCCGTCAGCGCGCAGGCGATGACCGCGAACAGGCATTCAACCTCGAGACGTCAGATGGCACGGACGCACTGGCCGAAGAGCTCGGCGAGGAGTTCGTCGAGAACGTGACCGGTGCGAACGACGCAGCCGCCGAGCACCGTGAAGAGATGATGGACCCGCTCGAGTCCATGCAGCCGTCGACGGGCGGCGTCGAGTTTGCCGATGGCACCGACGCTTCGAATCCGGAAG
>JAYUXE010000842.1:0-8702 GCA_043753165.1 Archangiaceae bacterium
TTCAGCCGCGGCCATCGTGTCGGGCGGCACCTGGCCGACGTCCGCGCCGTTCACGCTGATGATGACCTCGTTTCCCGAGATGTCGCGCGCCTGGTAGTGGACGATGACCACCGCGCGCACCGGCGAGGTGAAGGCGAAGTCGAACACCTTCTGGTCCGATCGCTTCCACTTCACAGGCTCGGGGTCGCCCTCTGCCGCGACACCAAACGTGTCTTCGATGGGGTTCACCGACAGCACCCCCGGCTCGGGGCCCGACGGACCCGCGGGGCCTTCGGGCAGCGCCGCCCAGACGACGAGGCCAATCATCGCGGCCGCCACGACGGCGCCAGCACTGGCAACGACCACGCGCTTCCCCTTGCTCGCTTCCGCCCAGAAAATCTTGAAGCCACCCAGCGCGCCGCCCGACTTGCGCTTGAGCCGCGCCTTCTCGGCCGCTGAAATCTGCTGACCGCTGCTGCCGGGCGCCTGGGTGCGGCGGCCGGCGAGGCCCGAGCCCGAGCCACGCGGCGCCGCAACTTCCGAGTTCGGCCGCGCGATGCCCGGGCTGGCGGGGTTCGAGGCCCTCGGCTTCACGATTGCCTGCATCGTTCGCGTCGAGGCCCGCACCGCTTCCTTCAGCTGGTCGGCCGTCGCGCCTTCGGGGACTGCCGCGATGCCCTTGTTGCGGCTGCGCTTGATGTCGGCGGCGCTGACCACGCGCGTGTGCTGCTCGGGCGCCGGGTTCTCGCCGTGGTCCGTCGACGCTTCCGGCTCGAGCACCACGCCGGCGAAGTTGAAGACGACCGGACCCAGCGAGATGGCGTCGCCGTCGGCCAGCAGCTTCTTCTTGATGATGCTGCCGTTGACCTTGGTGCCGTTGCTGCTGCCCATGTCCTCGACGAAGTACTCGAGCCCTTCGTTGAAGATTCGAGCGTGCTTGCGCGAGACGCCCGGGTCGTAGAGGACCACGTCGCACTCGGAGGTGCGACCGATGAGCACCGAAAGCTGGTCGAAGACGAACTCGCGTCCGGCTTCTTTTCCCTCGGCAATAATCAGCTGAAAGCCCATAAAAACGGATCAGGACTCTAATGAGGCACGAGCGGCTTCAGCAACGGCCTTCACCGCCCATTCCGGTTCCACCACCACCGCATCCGCGCCGAAAGACAAGACCCAACCGGTCAACCACCGCGCGCTGTCACCCGGAACCTCGACCTCCAGCGCCCCGCCTTCGACCCAACGGGCCTGCTCGCCGAAGCGTTCGCTGGCATACAAAGCGACCGCTGCCGAAAACCGCACCTTCACCCGCGCCTTCGCGTCTTCGCCGGTGGGCAGCCCGCGCCCCAGCAGAGCCGGCGGTGGAAAACTTCGGTCAGTCAGCTCGAGCTTCGCCAGCCGGTCGAGCCGGAAGAGCCTCTCGTCCTGGCGGGTGAGGTCGAAGGCCGACAGGTACCACTGGCCGCGGTGGCTGAAGAGCTCGCGCGGCTGAACGCTTCTGCGTTCGGTGACGCCTTTGCCACTGAAGTAGTCGAAGGCGACTTCGCGGTGCAGCGCGATGGCTTGAGACAACGCAGCCAGGCCACTGGGCGCGTCGACCGCGAGGTCGAGCTTCTGCGCCATCTCGCGGTACCGGGCGCGCGCGCCTTCGGGCAGAACCTTTTCCAGCTTCTCGAGCGCCTGGGTGAGCGCATCGCCTGCCGCAGGGCGCAGCAGTTCGGCGGCCGCAGCGAGCGCCACCCCTTCTGCGGCAGTGAGCCGGGGCGGGGCCGAGAACCGTTGGTCCAGCCCGACGAACAGCTTGTCGTCTTCGACGTAGATGTCGACGAAGTCGTCGGGCTCGAACGGCGGGCGGCCGACCAGGGTGAGCAGCTCGAGCTCGGTGAGCAGCTCGGCGCGCGTGAGGCCCGCCGCCTTCGCGACCTGGTCGACCGACTGCCCCGGGTGCCGCGAGACATACGGCACGAGGAACAGCAGGCGCCGAAGCCGTTCGTACGCGAGCGTGGTCACGCGGCACCGCCGTGGGCGTTCAAGATTTTCTGCAGCAGCGCGCGGTGCCGGTCGACCGCTTCCTGCGGCCCCACCACCTTTGCGTCGGCGCCCAACGAAGCGACGTACTTCAAGAGCCCATCGAGGTCGGTGGCCAGAAGGCGCACGTTCGCGCGATCGCCTTCCATCGTGCTCGCAGCGCCGAACAGCGAGTTGGCCAGCGGCGCCAGGTCTCCTTTCAGTTGCAATGACACGTCGATGGGCGCGTGGAACCGGTGCTGCCACGGCCAGGTCGCAACGTAGTCCTCGAGCTTGAAGTCCTTCGGCGCCTCGAAGTCGGGCGCGCGCGGCGATTTCGTATTCATGGCGAGCCGCTGGATGCGGTGCACGTGGAAGGTTCGGATGTCTTTTCGCAGGTGGCAGTAGCCGACCAGAGACCAGAGGCCGCGGCGCAGCGCGAGGCCGTACGGGTCGACCCGGCGTTCTGTCGTCACGTTGGCGCGCGGCGAGAAGTACTGCAGGTCGACGAACTTCGCCGCGCCGATCGCGCCCCACAGCTGCTCGAGCTTTTCCGGCAGGCCTTTGCTGTCGGCGACTCCGCCGAGCTCGAGGCGCACGCGGGGGACTGGCAGCGGCGAGCCCGCGAAGAAGCCGATTTTTCGCAGGGCGTGGGCGAGGTCTTGCGAGCCGGGAAACGCTCCTGACGCGAGCGCGGCCGAGCCAGCGGCGTAGAGCACGGCGAGCTCGTCGGGTTTGAGGCCGACCTCGGGCAGGTAGTACGCGCCCTTCTCGACCACGTACCCTGCGGGCTCGTCTTCGTCTTTTGCCTGAACGAAGGCGAGGGGAATTCCGAGCTCGAGCAGCTCAGACTTGTCGCGCTCGAACTTGCGGTCGGCCGCGTCGTCGGAAAGCTTCTCGCCGTAGTCGTCGGGAAACGCGGCGCGGATGTTCCGCCACGGCACCGGCTGGCGCGCGTCGAGCAAAAGGGCGACCAGGTCGAGCAGGCGCTCGGTGCGTTCCATCGGCGTTGGTAGCTACCGCTTCAGGGCGATCACGTCCACGGCTTGATGCCCGCGGCGGTGAGGGCGTGAAAGAGCTTCTCGAGGTCTTCTTCGTCGTTGAACACGTGGGTCGAGATCCGCACCCCGCCGCCGCGCGCGGTGGTGACGACGTTCTGCTTCACCAGCGCGCGAACGGCCGCCATCGGGTCGCCCTCGACGCCGACCACGCAGATGCCGCTGAGGTGCGTGACGTCGTCCGGTGAGCTCGGCACGAAGCCCCGGCTTCGAAGGCCCGCGCGCAGCTTCGTCTGCAGCTTGATGATTTGCGCGCGCGAGGTGTCGACGCCCACCCCTTCGTGAATCCCCATCGCTGCGTCCAGCGCGAACAGCGCCGACCACACGGGCCCCCCGGCCTCGAGCGCGGCAGGCGTGTTCTTGAAGTGCGTGCCGCGCGCGAGGAAACCCGTCTCGTCTTCGAAGCGAACCGAGCCGGCGAAGGGCTGGAAGAGCTGGTCGTCAGGCATCGAGAGCCAGCCGCCGAAGGGCCACAGCGCTGCGTCGTGCCATTCTTGGCGCGCGTAGAAGAGGCCGACTCCGTACCCGCCCATCAACCACTTGTGGCTCGGCGCGCAGAGGAAGTCGGCGCCCAGCGAGACGACGTTCAACGGCACCTGGCCCAGCGCCTGCGCGGCGTTGATCGCGAGCTTCAAGCCCTTCACGCGGCAGAGCGCGGCGATCTGCGCCAGGTCGACGCGGTACCCGCTGGCGTATTGAACCGCGGAAAGCGCGACGGCTCCGGTTGCAGGGGTGAGGGCCGCTTCGATGGCGTCCATCGGGTAGCTGCCGTCGGCGAGCCGCTTCACGACCTTGAGCGTGAGGCCGCGGTGCAGCAAGGGCAGCGTGGTCGACGGAAACTCACCTTCGAGGGTGAGCACTTCGGTGATGCCTTTGCTTTTGAGCAGGCTGCCGATTACCGAAAAGCCCATCGAGGTCGACGGCACGAAGCCCACCGTCGAGGCCTCGGCGCCCAGAAAGCGGCCGACGCGGGCCCGCAGGCTCTCTTTGCGCTCGAGCCAGCGGGGCAATGAGAGGTCGCCGTTTTCGACCGTGTCGGCGACGTGTTCGGTGATGGCGGCCTGCACCGGCAGGGCGATGGGCGAGGACGCCGCCGCGTTCAAATAGGTGTGGCGCTGAACCGCGGGAAACAGGGCCCGGACGTCGCGGGGAGCAATCGCCATCAAGGCGTTCACGTAGCATCTGGAAACCATGGCGACCACCGTGGCGTCCAAGAGCCAGAAGTGTTGCCAAAATGTCCTACCCGCATGAAACCAGAGCCCCCCAAGCCCGCGTATCCACAGTGCCGCACTCTGGGCGCAGGGGTTGCTTCAGGTTTGGCTCGATGTCCATTCGTTCAACGGCGACGCGCACCATGATCTTCCTGACTTTGATGACTGGAGCGCTGCTTGGCTGCTCCACGCCGCTGGCCGAGATGCCGGCGACGCCGAAGCAGCTCTACTTCGCGCTCGAGCTCACCCAGGACGGCCACAAGATTGGGTCACCCCAGCTGCTCGGGTTCGAAGGAAAGTCCGTCGTCGCCGAGAAGCGCTCGCCCGGAGCGACCCAGGCCGATTACCGCCTCGTCCTCAAGCCCCGCGAATCGGGCGCCGGGTACAAGGTCGTCCTCGAGGTGGTCCTGCCGTCGGGTCGAAAGATTGGTGAGGTCGCCCTGCTTCACGGCGAAGAGCGCAGCGTGCAGCTGGGCGATGCGACCGAGCTGAAGCTGCTGCTGATGCGCGTCGACAGCCCCGAGTTCAGGGCGCTGATGCAGCTGAAGCCCGGCGCGGGACGCGGGACGATTTAGTCACCCCCCCGACGTCATCAAGTCACCCCGAAACACCTCATCAAGAACTCCCAGACGACCGCGATGCGCGGCACCGAACGCATCGCGCGGTGTCCGACGAGGTGCAGCTGCTGCAGCGGCAGGGGTGGCAGTGACTTGCGGAAGGCAGGCGTCAGCTTCACCTCGGCGAGCTTCGTGACCGTGCGGTAGGCGCTGGGAAAGAGGACGGCGCCGAGGCCAGCTTCGGCGGCTGCGCGCTGGGCCCCGGCGCTGTTCGTCTTCAGCACCCACTGCGACGCCTTCGTCGCCTGCTGCATCCACCGCGACGTCGGAATGTGCGCGAGCGCGTCGCCGTAGGTGATGAACGGAATGCCGTCGAACGAGGACAGCGCGCCCCACTGCTTCACGCGACGGGCCGAGGCAAACAGGGTGTCGCGTTCTTCGGCGACGCGCACGCTGACGAGGTCACCGGTCGTCGGCCGGGTTGAACGAAGCGCGAGGTCGGCCTCGCCGCGCGTCAGGTCGGCGTAGGTCGCGCTCGCTTCCACCTCGAGGCGCAGGGCGGGGTACCGGGCGAGCAGCTTCGGCAGCTGCGGAGCGACGAACGCATCCACCAGCCCCGGCGGCGCCGTGATTCGCACCAGGCCTTCGGGCTCGGCCTCGAACGTCTCGACGGCGCGCACCAGGTCCGTCGCCGACTGTTCGACCTGCTCGGCCAGGGGCAGCAGTCTTTCGGCCGCGGCGGTGGGACGAACGCCGTCGCGGGTGCGATCGAAGAGTCGCGCGCCCAGTGCTGCCTCGAGCGCGTCGAGGCGACGTCCAATCGTCGAGCCTGCGACGCGAAGTCGGGCGGCCGCCGCTTTGTAGGTGCCCGTTCGATGCAGCGCGAGCAGCACCTGGACGTCGTTCCATTCGAGCGGGTGTTGCGAAATTGAATCCATGCGATGCAATTGTGGGTGTTGCGACCCAGTCGTGCAACGCGCACATTGAAGCCCATGAAAGTCTCGGTGATTGGAGCGGCAGGCCCGATTGGCAGGTCAGTGACCGAAGCGCTGCTCGCGGCGGGACACCAGGTGCGGCTGTGCGGCCGAAACCTTCAGAAGCTGCAACAGCTCGGCTTCTCGAATGTCGAGTGCGTAGCGGCGGATGCTTCGACGGAAGCGGGGTGCCGCGCGGCGCTCGAGGGCATGGACGCGGCGGTCTACGCGCTGGGCGTGCCGTACACGAAGGCCGAGTTCTCGAAGTACCCGGCGATGATGGGCTTGTTTCTCGCGGCCGCGAAGACGGCGGGCACGAAGCAGTTCGTGTTGGTCTCGAACGTGTATCCCTATGGGCAGGTGGGCGCGGCCCGGATCAAAGAGGACCATGCGCGGGTGCCGGCGTCGGTGAAGGGCGGCTTCCGGAAAGAGCAGGAAGACCTGGTGCTCGCTGCGCATGCGGCGAACGGGCTGCACACGCTGTCGCTGCGGCTGCCGAACTTCTACGGCCCGAACGCCGAGCTGTCGATCGCCGATGGGTTCGTGAAGGCGGCGATCGCAGGGAAGACGGCCGACCTGCTCGGGCCGGTCGACCTGCCGCAAGAGCTCTGCTTCACACCCGATGTCGGGCCCGTCGTCGCTGGGCTGTTCGCGCGCGATGAGGCGTTCGGTCAGGCGTACAACTTCGCGGGCGCGGGGACGCTGACGTGGCGCGAGTTCGCGACTCAGATTTTCCAGGCGGCCGGCACGACGCCCCGCATTCGCACGCTCGGCCCGGGGATGCTGAAGGTCGTCGGGCTCTTCTCGTCTCTGATGCGCGAGCTGTCTGAGATGAGCTACCTGCAGACGCACCCCGTGCTGCTCGACGACTCGAAGCTGCGCGCTGTGCTGCCGGGGCTGAAGAAGACGCCGTACGTCGAAGGCATTCGGCAGACGGTCGAGGCGTACAAACACGCTGCCATCCGTTCGTAGAAGAAAGCCTCATCCCGCTTCTCGTTCGCGGGCGCGATTCAGCTCGATCGCGCCGCCTTGTGCTTGGCCGGGGCGTGCGCCCGCCGCGCGCGGTGCGCCTTCGGCTTGGCCGTCTCGTTCGCCGCCGCTTTGTGCTTGCCCAGGCTCTGCTCGAGCGCGGCCATCAGGTCGGTGACGCGTTCTTCGTGCGTCGCCTCGGGCATCTCGATCTCCTTGCCCTTCGCCTTCTGGTTCAGCAGCGCCACCACCCGCTTGCGGTGGTCGTCCTTGTAGTCCCCGGGCTCGAACTTCTTCGTCATCTGGTCGATCAACGTCTGCGCCATCTTCAGCTCGGCCGGCGACGTCGTCGCCGCCGCCACCTTGGGCGCTGTCTCAATCTCATCGCCGAACACCATCGTGGTCAGCAGCAGCTGGCCGTCTTCCGCGCGGATGACGCACATGTGCTGGCTGGTGCTGAGGACGATGCGGGCGAGCGCCGCACGGCCAGACTTCTCGAGCGCGAGCGACAGCAGGGAATACGCCTTGCCCGAGCTCTTGCCTTCCGGGCTCACGTAGTAGCTCGACTCGTAGAACATCGGGTCGATCTCCACGAGCTCGACGAACGCTTCGATCGACACCGTGCGATCCGCAACCGGGTCCACGGCCTTGAGCTCGTCACGCGTCACCGTCACGTACTTGCCCTTGCTGAGCTCGTAGCCCTTCACGATGTGTTCGTAGGGAATCTCTTTGCCGTCCTTCTCGCAGACGCGCTTCTGCCGAATGCGCCCGCCGTCGGCGTCGTGAAATTGGTGGAAGCTGATGCCCTTCTTCCGCACCGCGAGGTTGAGGCTGATTGGGATGTTGACCAGGCCGAAGCTGATGGATCCCTTCCACATTGCGCGCGCCATGGGTGTCCTCGTGGTCAGTCGTTGAACTTCGGCAACCGCTGCTGGCCGTAAAGCACCGGCTCGAACAGGTCGCCCACTTTGGCGAGCCGCCTTTCCATCGTCAGGATCGTGAACTTGGACGGGTCGAGTTTGGCGTCGACTTCGTCCCAGTCCAACGGCGCCGAGACCTGGCCGCCTTCGACTGCACGAATCGAATACGGAGCGACCATCGTCTTCAGCCGCGCGTTCTGTTCCGCGTCCAGGTACAGCCGTCCGTTGCGCTGCGCCTTCATCCGAATCGTCGTCGCCTCTTCCGAAAACCTTTCCGTCAGCGCGTCACTGACCTTCCGCGCGAACGTATGCACCTGGTCGAACGTGTGGCCCGGCGCGATGGGCACGAAGACGTGAAGGCCCCGTTTGCCCGAGGTCTTCGGGTAGCTCTTCAGGTCGAGCTGATCGAGCAGGGCCTTCAGCGCGATCGCGAGCGGCACCAGCTTCTTGAACTCGCCGTCGTCCGGGTCGAAGTCGAACACCACCCAATCGGGGTTGTCGAGCGACGCGAGCCGCGACGACGTCATGTGCAGCGTCAGGGCCGACTGGTTCGCAAGCCACGCAACGGTCTCGGGGCGATCGATGACGATGTGCTCGGTGGGGTGTACCTCGTGCTTCACCTCGACGCGGGTCACCCACTCGGGCGCAGCCGCGGCGGCGTGGCGAAAGAAGCCCGGCTTGTCGATGCCGCGCGGCCACTGCTGCATCGACAGCGGGCGGCCATCCATCGCCTTCACGACGAGTGGAGCGACACAGTCGTAGTACGCGCGCACGTCCGCCTTCGTGAGCTTCGTCTTCGGAAACAGAACGCGTTCCGGATTGGTCGCCGTCACTTCGATCGCCGGCGACTTTTCCTCGCGGTTGGAATGCCAGACGCCGAAGCCACCCGCAGGACGTTTCGTGAAGAACCCCGGGCGGGGCTGCTCGGCCGGAGCACGATGCGCCTTCGTCGCGTGCTTTTTCACCGGCGGTTCGATCTGCGTCTCTTCCGCGGCCTTGTCTTCGCGCAGACCCTGGAACGACGGGTGCCGCA
>JAYUXE010000843.1:0-8700 GCA_043753165.1 Archangiaceae bacterium
TTCCCCGACGGCGACTTCATGGAATGCCTCGACGACGGCGCGAAGGTCGGCACGCCGGCGACGACGACGGAGCTCAACGGTTGGGTGACCAAGTACGCCGTCAACTACCCTGCGATTCTGAACCCGGCGGCGACGTTGTCGGCGGTCGTGGGTGTCGACGCGTACCCGGGCCACATCATCGTGCGCACGAAGGACATGAAGATCATCAAGTGGGAAGCGGGCATCTCGAACGCTGCCTTCTGGCAGCTGTTCGAAGACGTGATCGCCGGTAAGCCGGTTCTGCCCGGGGAGTGAATTGATCTTCAAAGCTCTGGCGACGGCGGCCGTTCTCGGCTGTCTGGTCGCATCGTCGTCGTGCGCTCCTGCTCCGTGTGGCCCTTCGAACTGCAAGGGTTGCTGCGATCCTGAAATTGGCCGCTGCCGCGACCCGGGCAACACGACGGGCAGCTGCGGCAGCAAAGGCCTCGTCTGTCAGGTCTGCGCGCTGGGCGAACAGTGCACCGACGGCGCCTGTGTGAATCCCAACCCTGCCGGAACCGGCGGTGGCTCGGGGGGCGGCGCAGGCGGCGGCATGGGCGGTGGCATGGGCGGCGGCGGACCCAAGGTGGACGCAGGCCTTCCGTACGGCTGCGGTCCGGGCACGGCGGCTCCTTGCACGAATGGTTGCTGCAACGGCTCGGGCGCTTCGGCGACCTGTCTTGCGGGCACGGCCCTTTCGGCGTGCGGCGTCGACGCGGGCGCCTGCGCGGCGTGCAACGTCGCGTCGGGGCAGAAGTGCATGGATCGCGTGTGCTCGGGCACGAACCCTGCGTACGACGCGGGGCCGGATCTCTATGGCAGCCCGTGCACGCAGGACTCCGACTGCGCCGCGTTGGGCGGCACGTTCCTCTGCAAGCGGGCGACGTCTTCGGACAACGCGCCCTACCCGGGCGGCTACTGCACGGAACGGTGTGGAACCCCGGGCGCCTGCTCGAACACGCTCTCGGCGTGCATCACGGTGCAGCCGCAGTATGGCGAGACCGACGCGATTTGCTGGAACCGCTGCTCGCCGACGAAGCCGTGCCGAACGCCGGGCTACAATTGCTACAACCTCGGCGGTGGCACTTCGGCGTGCTGGCTGTTTCCTCTGCCCACGCTTGACGCCGGACGCCCGGCCGACAAGACGGGCAACGCGTGCACCGCCAAGGCCGACTGCATCAACCCGCCCGATGACGGCTTCTGCCGGCCCGAAGTGCTCGCCGACGGTGGCCTGACGGGGCTCCCCGGCGGCGCGTGCTCGTCGAACTGCCGCATCGACAAGAAGCACTGTGGCGACGGCGGCGTGTGCGTCGACTACCAGTGTGAAGCGGCGTGTCCGGCTCCCCTCGCTGGCCAGGGCACCTGCCGCACGGGCTGGGTGTGCGGGCCGATTTACGGGGCCGATGCCGGCCAGGTCGATGGCGGCGGCAAGTGCCAGGGCAACTGCAACAACGCAGGCTTCCTCTGCCCCAGCGGGTACACCTGCGGGCTCGCCGACGCCGGCGTGAACGAGGCGGGCTACTGCTGCAACGGCACGCGCTGCCTCTAGCCCTTTGACGGGCCCAGGGCAGGCCTGGCCAGGTGTTCGATCGCGGCCTGTAAGAGGGCCGCGATTCCCCGCTGCTGCACCCGGACGACTTTCCGCTTCAGCTCGGGCTGGGTGAGGTTCGAGTAGTGCATCGACACTTTGTGGTGCAGCTCGCTCGCGCCCCAGAGCAGCACGAGATCGCCCCAGACCATGTCGGCCTTTGCGTTGTCGTTGGTGCGGCGTTCGGTTCCGTCGACCATGCGCAGGCTCAGCGCTTTTCCCAGCGCGCCTTCGAGCTCTTCGCGCACGGCGGGTGAGCCGCCGACGATGACGAGCTTCTCCACGCCCGCGCGCGTGCACGCTTCGATGAGGTCGGCCTCGGCGCGCCGGTTGTTCGAGCCGCCGCAACGCTCGCACGCCGAACGTGGATCGCAGATCAGCGGCTCGCGGCCACTGGCTTTCGCGAAGGCCTGGCAGGCGGGAGTGACGCAGTGAAGGCAGAGCTTCTCGCGCAGCAGCTGTTCGACGCGCGGCAGCTTCTCGGCGCTGATGCGAAGTTTTCCGGCGCGGGTCAGCTGCGCTTCTTCCATCGCGGTGTGGGCGCGGGCGCGCGCGGGCGGCAAGCCGTAGCCGTGCCCGGTGAGCCACGCATCGATCGCGACGTCGCTGCTCACGCCGGAAAGAGCTCGGCCTGCTCGGGCAACAACCCCAGCGCCTTCTTTACCGGAGCGAAGCTGCGGCGGTGGTGCGGCAACACGCCCAGCTTTTCGATCGCGCGGAAGTGCTCGGGGGTCGGGTAGCCCTTGTGCGACGCGAGGCCCCAGCCCGGGTGCTTCGCGTCGAGCTCGGCCATGTGCTGATCGCGCGTCGTCTTGGCGATGATCGAGCCCGCGGCGATCGACATCGACAGTGCGTCCCCCTTGATGATTCCGCGCTGCGGCTGAGGGATGTGCGGAATCTTTCGCGCGTCGACGAGGCAGTAGTCGGGCACGACGTGCAGGGCTTCCACGGCGCGTCGCATCGCGAGCAGACCTGCGTGGTAGATGTTGAGGGTGTCGATCTCTTCGACGGTCGCCCAGCCGCTGGCCCACGCCACGGCGTCGCGCTTGATGTCGATGGCCAGGGCCTCGCGCTTCTCTTCGTCGAGGATCTTCTTCGAGTCGTCGAGCCCACGAAGCTTGTAGCCGCGCGGAAGAATGACGGCGCCCGCGACGACGGGCCCACACAGCGGGGCCATGCCGGCCTCGTCGACGCCCGCGATCATCGTGAAGCCCTGCGCGTAGAGCTCGACCTCGAACTTGAGCAGGTGCTTGAGGCGCTGGCCTTCCGATCGGTTGGCGCGCGCGCGGTTGTTGATTGCCTTGAGCAGCACCTGGGCGCCCTGGCGGGTGTCGTTCTCGAGCTCGGCGCGCAAGCCCGCGGGAAGGCTTCGGCCCTTCTCGACGTATCGCTCGCGCAGATCGGCCAGGTTTCGTCGCGGCATTCGACAAGTCGTGTACCGCCCCCCGAGGGAACCCGTCAATCGAGGGTCAGGTTCCACGTCAGCTGCGCGCCCCCGCGATCGACCGCCACCGTCACCGTGCGTTGGTCGCGCAGGCGGGCCATCAGCCCCATCACCACTTCGGGGCTCGCAAGGGGCTGGCCGTTGACGGCCTGAAGCAGGTCACCGGATTTGAGGCCCAGCTGTTCGTAGAGCGAGCCTGGGCGAATCGCGACGAGCCGGAAGCCTGCCATCGCGCCGTTCTGAAACGCGGGGACGACGCGGCCGCCCGACATCAGCTGGGGAAGCAGCTCGGGCAGCTGGCGATCGAGGTCGGCGCGGCGCATCGACAGCGCGCCTCCGCTGCTCGAGAGGACGATGGGCAGCCCCGTCGGCGCAAGGGTGTTTCCGATTCCCAGCTCTTCGACGCGGCCATCGTGGCGCAGCGTGACGTGGCCGTGCCCGACCTTCATCAGCTCGACGCCATTCCAGAGGTCGCCGATTCGCAGCGTCCGGCACTGGCCGGTGGTGGGCTCGACCATCGCAGCGGCGTGCTCGTCGAGCGTGCCGACGAGCTTCAGCGGAAGGGGTCGGGTGGGGGCGTTGGCGGATCGCGGGCGCAGCGGAGTGCCGAACGCGCGCGACAAACGTTCCGGCTCCAGGCCCGGCAGCTCGTCATGCGGCAGACGTGGCGGACGCAGCGCGCCGTTCGTCGGGACGTTCAGCGACGCCTCGACGAACATGTTTGCGAGGACGGCGAAGAAGATTGAGGCCGCGAGGCAGGTGCCGAGAATGAGTGGGCGCATGCGACTCACCCAAAGCATCACGCGGGCCATGCGCGGCGGGCGGGGAAGACAGCTGTCTTTAGCCCTGCTGCCCCACGCCACGGCCGCCAAACTGTCAGCGTGGCGCTGGACGGTGTTGTCAGACTGGCGCGGCGTCGTCCCACGTGGCGCCGAGCCAGCTCTTGTAGGCGGCCTTCTGTTCATCGGTCGGCCGGTCGACTCTCGCGAGGTACACCGCGTCCATCGGGCGGGTGCCGACGGTGACCTCGACCTCGGTGAGCCGTTCGCGGCGGAACACCGTCACCTTCACCTTCTCGCCCGGCTTGCGTTCATCGAAGCGCGAGAGGAGCCCGGCGCCATCGACCTTCAATCCGTCGAGGGCGACGATCTCGTCTTCGGCGTAGAGCCCCGCGTCCATCGCTGGCGAGTCGTCCATCACCGCGGCGATCACCGACGGCGCGCGCGTGGCGATGCCGAGCCAGCCGCGCGCCTTCTCTTCCCCGGCCTTCAACCTCGGAGCGCTGCCGCCCTTGTCATTCGTCGACTCCCGCATCCGCATGCGCGCTTCGAGCCCCACGTATGCGAACGGCGAGTAGTCGAGCTCTTCGGTGGTGCGCAGCGCGCGATCGAAGAAGGCCTTGAGATCCACGCCCGCGATTTCCGACGCCGTCTTCTCGACACCCTCTTCCGGCACGCCCGAGCCATCGCCCCATCGCTGCCACATCGCCCGCATCACATCGTCCAGGCTCTTCGCGTCTTTCGTCGCGCGGCGAATCGTGAGGTCCAGCAGGCAGCAGACGATCTCACCCTTCAGGTAGTAGCTGATCGCGGTGTTGGCCGTGTTCTCGTCGGGCCGGTAGTGCTTGATCCACGACAGGTACGACGCGTCGACCAGCGGCTGCACCTTGCGTCCCGGCGTCGTGTGCAGCGCCGTCAGCGTTTCACCGAAGCGGGTCAGGTACCGCGGGGCGCCCATCAGCCCGGCTCGGCGAACGATCAGGTTGTCGTAGTACGAGGTTCCGCCTTCGAACGCCCACAGCAGCTGGGTGTAGTTCTCTTGTGCGTAGTCGAACGGCACCAGCGCCTTCGGCTTCACGCGCTTCACGTTCCACAGGTGGAAGTACTCGTGCGCGGCGAGGGTGAGGAAGTCTTCCCAGCCCTTGCTGTTCGAGAAGCCGGCGCGCGGGAAGAGCAGCGCCGTCGACGCTTTGTGCTCGAGGCCGCCGCGGCCTTTGTCGGTGCCGTAGACGAAGAAGACGTAGCGCTTCATCGGCAGCCCACCGAACAGCGCGGCCTCGGCTTCGACGACCTTTGCGAGGTCCGTGGTGAGCTTCTTCTCGTCGACCTGCGGCTCGCCCCAGAGCACGATCTCGTGGGGCACTCCGGCGGCGGTGAAGTGAATCGGGGTGTGCGTGCCGGCCTCGAAGGGCGAGTCGACCAGCTCGTCGTAGTCCTCGGCGACGTATGCGTTGCCGACCTGCGGCAATGCGACCGACACCTTCCAGCCCGCGGGCGTCTGGACCTCGACCCGGTGCTCGGCGCCGCGCAGCTGCTCGCAGTAATAGAAGAGCGTCGCGCCATTGAAGTACGCGTGCGAGCCGTCGAGGTGGCTGGTGCGCACGGTCAGCTCGTTCGCGTAGACCTTGTACTGAAGCGTGAACGGCTGGTTGTTCGCGTCGACCTTCAGGCTGCGCTTGTCGATTCGCGTGAACGGCACGGGCTTGCCGCTGGCGTCGATGATCTCGAGCTCTTGAACATGGCGGGCGTACTCGCGCACGAGGTAGCTGCCGGGCGTCCACACGGGCAGGGCGACGACGGCTTGCGCGCCCAGAGCGGGAAAACGGGCCTGCACTTCGAACAGGTGCGAGTGCGGCCGGGACATCGAGACGCGGTAAGTGACGGGCTCGGACATGGCGTTTCCTATAGCGGAAACCACCGCGCCCGGCGCAGCGTTACGCGCACGGGTTGGCCTGGGACGAGCCGCGGGTTCGACGGGCCCAGCGCCTTGAGGCCGAGGGCGAGGTGGTACTCGGTGGCGCTGCCGAGGAAGAGCCGGGCGGTCAGCAGCGGGCCGGGGCCGGGCTCGAGCGCGACGTCTTCGGGGCGAACGACGAGCTGGCCGCGACCGGCTGGAAGTGGCGTGTCGCAGGGGATGACGACGTCGCCGATTCGCACCGATGCGCCCTGGCTGATCGCTTCGATCACGTTCGCGCCGCCAACGAAGCGCGCGACGAACGGTGTCGCGGGCTCGCCGTACAGCACCTGCGGAAAAGCGACCTGTTCCAGCACGCCGCCATTCATCACCGCGACGCGATCAGCGAGGGCCAGCGCTTCGCCTTGATCGTGGGTGACGTAGATCATCGTGGTGCCGAGGCGCGAACGCAGCGCAGCAATCTCGGCCCTCAATTCTTCTCGCAGCTGCACGTCGAGGTTCGACAGGGGCTCATCGAGCAGCAGAACTTTCGGGTCAGCGACCAGCGCGCGGGCGAGGGCAACCCGTTGCAGCTGGCCGCCCGACAGCGCGTCGGGTCGGCGGTCGGCCAGCGCCTCGAGCCGCACCCAGCCCAGCGCCTCTTTCACCTTTGCTTCCCGTTCTGACCGGCCGAGCCCTTTGAGCTTCAGCGGGTATTCGACGTTCTCGGCGACGCTGCGGTGCGGCCAGACCGCGTAGCTCTGGAAGACCATGCCGAGCCCGCGCGCCTCGGGCGGCAGGGCGGTGACATCGCGGCCGTCGATGGAAATCTGCCCCGCGTCGGGCGTCTCGAGGCCGGCGATCATTCGCAGCGTCGTCGTCTTGCCGCAGCCCGAGGGCCCGAGCAGCGCGACGAGCTCGCCGTTCGCGATGGTGAGGCTCACGTCCTTCACCACCGGCGTCGAGCCGTACGCCTTTCGCAGCGACGTGAGGGCGACTGTCACGCGGGCCTCATCAGCGATCGGCCACCGAGCACCGCGAGCACCACCAGCACGAACGCTCCCGCGAGCACGGACGCGGCGGCGGGATCCGCGTAGCTCATCAGCTCGAAGAGCACGGTGCCCAGCAGATCCGAGCCCGTCGGCACCAGCAGCACCGACAAGGTGAGCTCGGTCGCGCAGGTGAGAAAGGTGAGCGTGAACGCGGCGGTCAGCGGGGCCTTCAGCTGCGGAAGCGTGGCATCGACGAACGCGCGCCAGGGGCCGGCTCCACTGACGCGCGCGGCTTCCGTCAACGAAGGATCCGCCTGGTTCAGCCCATCGGTTGCCGCGCGCGTGCCGAACGCGAGGTGCCGCACCACGTACGCAATCAGCACGAGCCACAGCGTATTCGCGAGCGCGAGGACGAACGCGATGCGCCCCCCCACGACGACGCGCCAGTCGACCGAGAAGGAAAGCAGCAGCGCCATGCCGAGCACGGTTCCGGGCACTGCGTAGGGCCACGAAGCGACGAGCTCGAGTCGCGTGCGGCTCACCGCGAGCCCGATCGCGGTCACCAGTGCGGCCGCGGCGAGTGAGAGCCCGACGCTGCGCAGGGCCGCCCAGCCGATGCGTGGCGAGTGAAAGAGGCGTTGCCAGTGTTGCAGTGAGAGCTGCTCGAGGCGGCCGAAGCTCGGCTCGAGCGAGGTGAGGAAGACGGCGGCCAGCGGCAGCGCGACCAGGGTGATGGCCGCGACCGCGCAAAGAATCGCCAGCGGCCAACGCGACGCACCCAGCGCCAGCGGACGAAGCCGGATGCCCTTGCCGCTGGCGAGGCGCGTGGACTTCACGAGCCGGCTCGCGAGCAGAACGGCAGAGGCAAGAAACAGAAGGAAGAGGGAGATTGCACCGGCGGAGGCGAGGCCGTCGCTGCCCATCAAGACGAGCGCGTAGACGTGCGTGGTCAGCGTCGACGTCGGCGGCGAAGCCGTGACGCCCAGCAGGTACGGAACCCCGAAAGCCGACGCAGAGAAGAGGAAGACGAGCGCGGCGCCCGACAGCGCAGACGGCAGCGCCAGCGGCACCGAGACCTGCGCCAGCGTTCGCAGCGGCCCGGCGCCGCAGATGCGAGCCGCCTCTTCCAGCGAGGCATCGACCCTTTCCAACGCGGCGCTCGCGGCAAGCACGACCAGCGGCAGTCCGCATGCGCCGAGCACGAACGCGATTCCCGCAGTGCCGTAGATGTCGAACGTGCCGGCGCCAAGCGCGAGGTTGAGCAGCCCCGCCTTCGGGTTCGCGAGCGCGACCCAGCCCATGCCGAAGATGAAGGGGGGAACCGCCGAGGGCAGGGTGAAGACGGCGCGCAACGCACGGCGGCCCGGAAGGTTCGTTCGCACGAGCAACACGGCCAGCGGCAGGCCGAGCAGGAAGGCGAAGGTGGCGGCTCCGGCCGAGGTGAGCAGGGTGCCGCGAAGCGCGCGCGTCGCGTCATCGGTGAAGATCGCGTCGAGGTGATCGATTCCAATGAAGACGAGCCGGCCCAACGGCAGCAGGGCGAAGACGAGCAGTGGCACGACGAGCATGCGCCTCACTTCGAGAACGCCCCGCTGAAGACCTGCTTCACGCGCGTGCCATCGGTATTGCCGCGCTTCTGCATCGCCTCGTCCCACGGGCGTGCTTTTGCCATCAGCGCCTCGAGTCCTTCCTGCCCGCGGGGGCCGGCGAGTCGGGGATCCGCGGCGTGCATGTCACCCGCGACGATCACGGCCTGCCCGGCTTCAGACAGCAGCACGTCAATCACCGCCTGCGCTGCGCGCGCGTGGCGGGTCGTCTTCAGAATGCCGGCGAACCCGGGAATTGTCACCGCGCCGTCGGTGGGCCAGTGGATCGCGATCGGGCTTCCCTTGCTGCGGGCGATCAACGCGTTTTCGAGCAGCAGCACGCCGACGTCTGCTTCTTTGCCTTCGAGCTTCTGCAGCACCGCCGCGTTGCCGCCCGCG
>JAYUXE010000844.1:0-8685 GCA_043753165.1 Archangiaceae bacterium
CCGGCGGCTGTTCCACGACGGCGACGCGGGCGGCTTCGGCCTTCAGCTCTTCCAGAAGGTCGTCGATCTGTCCGAGCACGCTGCGCTCAAGCGCCCGTCGTTGGGCGCGCCGCGATGACGATCGGCGTCTTCGGGGGCCCGGCTTTCAGTTCTTACAGGACAGCGGGATCACCTGGCCGTCGGCCTTGTTGTGCTCGACGGTGACTGAAGTGTTGATCGCATCGCCCCCACGCCGCCCCTTCTTCGGGCAGCGGTACATCAGCGTGAAGCTGCCGGGGAACAGCGGGTACGGCTTGTTGGGCTGAAACGACGTGTTGTCGTGAACAATCGTCGTCCCCGTCGGCGCCGCAAACCGCACCATCGTCTTCCCCGAATCCGTCAGCTGCGTCGGTGCTTCGGGCGGCACGTCATCCCCGTTCTCGACGCGGCCCACCTCGCTGCCCATCGCCGGCGGCGGCTTGCGCTCGGGGCGCGCCCACAAGATCAGCAGCAGGCCGAGAATGAGCACGGCGAGAAAGGCAAAGACCGCGATCAGCCATGGCTTGCGCACCAGCAGCGCGTCGCTGGCAGGCGCAGGCGTCGTCTTCCGGCGCACCGCCACCGGCTTGATGTCGGGCACCGAGTTGGCCCGGAAATCCATCGTCGATTCTTCGTCGTTGGGGTCGTACGAGATCGCATCGTCGGCATCGGCAAACGTGTCGGATGGCGACGGCCCTGCGCGCGTCTCTTCGGCGGGCACCGGGTTCGCCGGGTTGCTGCGGATGTTCGACGGGCGCGCGCCGCTGGTCGACGGCTCCTCGGGCAGATACGACGGCACGGGCGGCGGCGGCCGTTCGCGATCGCGGTCGCGATCGTACGACGGCATGTCGCGGCTTCGGCGCACCGGGGCGGGAACAGACGGCTGGGCGGGCAGTTCGGCCGGGGTGAGCTCGACCAGCGAGTCACCCGTCTGCGGCCGGCCCGCCTGGCTGATCGCGGTGGCTTCGATCGGCTCGACCTGCGGCACCTGCATGCGCAGCGGCACCGTGTTCTCGCCCTCACCCACGTCGGTGACGGCAGGCCCGGGCGAAGACTGGCGCGACGGCGTGTTCGGCACCGTCACGATCGACGGCGCCGGGGGCCGCCCGCCCATCGCGCGCGCGATGTCGGCGGGCCGCACCGGCTGGGTTCGATTCTCGAGCACGGGAACGGTGAGGGTGCCCGACTCGGGCGTCGGCCGGCGCCCCACCGACGGGTGCACGGCGTCTTCGATCAGCGCGGTCACGATCGGCTTCGTCGTTTCCTCGTTGATGTTCTTGAATGGCCCCAGCGGCACCGTCGGGCTCGAGCTGCTGCGCGGCGGCACCGACAACGAAGGCGCCGTCGGCACACCTTCCGAGCTGCGCCGCTTGAAAGCCCCCTCGACGGTGGTGTTCTGGCTGCGCGCGTTGGGAGGGATGAAAATCGAGGTGCGCTCTTCCTGATCGCCGAAGAGCTTGTCGACGTAGTCGACGACGGTGCTCAGCGTGGTCGGCGCTTCCTTGCGCAGCCACGCCTCGAGATCCGCGTGCACCTCGCCCGCCTGCTGGTAGCGCCGGCTTCGATCCTTCAGCAGGCACCGCATGATGATGCGCGAGAGCTCGACGGGGTACCCGTTCTGCACCAGGTGCGGCGGGGGCGGATCCTCGGCGCGAATCGCGTAGATCACGGCCTCGGTGGTCGGCTTGTAGAACGGGCTCTTTCCGGTGGTGACCTCGTAGAGCATCGTGCCGACGGCAAACAGGTCGGCGCGGTGATCGATGCGGTCTTGCGAGAGCTGCTCGGGCGAGAGGTAGAGGAACTTGCCCTTGATGACGCCGGGCTTGCTGCGTTCCATGAAGCTCGTGGCCTTCGCGATGCCGAAGTCGACGAGCTTCACTTCGCCGCGATAGCCGACCATCAAGTTCTGCGGGCTGACGTCGCGGTGGATGATGCCCAGCGGCTTGCCGTCGCCGCCCGCCTTGTTGTGCGCGTAGTGAAGGCCTTCACAAAGGCGCGCGGTGAGCCAGGCCGCGATGTCGGGTGGCACCACCGAGGCGCGCTTCTGTTCCTGCTGCAGGATCTTGCGAAGGTCGACGCCGTCGACGAACTCCATCGCGATGAAGATCGAGCCTTCGAGCTGCCCGAGCTCGTGCATCTGGATGATGTACGGGTGGTGAAGCTGGGCCGCGATGCGCGCCTCGTCGAGGAACATGCGCACGAACTCGGTCTCTTGCGCGAGGTACGGCAGGATCCGCTTGATGACGACCAGGGTGTCGGTCGCGGGGTCCTTCGCGAGATAGAGCTCCGCCATTCCGCCGACGGCCAGCCGCTTGAGCAGCAGGTACTTCCCGAAGGGAACCGCGTTTTGAGGACCAGTCGTCAATACTTGTAGAAGCCCTCGCCGGACTTCTTCCCAAGCTTACCTGCGCGCACCATCTTCTTGAGCAGCTGGGGCGGGCGAAAGGTGGGAGAGCCGAGCTCGGCGTAGAGGTACTCGGCAATGGCGAGGCGGATGTCGAGCCCGACGAGGTCGCCCAACTTCAGCGGGCCCATCGGGTAGCCGTAGCCGAGCTCCATCGCGCGGTCGATGTCTTCGGCCGAGGCGACTCCTTCTTCCAGCATGCGAATGGCTTCGAGCCCGACCGCCAGCCCAAGGCGGGTCGACGCGAAACCCGGCGAGTCCTTCACCACCACGAGCTGCTTGCCGATCTTCTCGCCGAAAGCGCGCGCGGCGGCGATCGCAACGTCCGACGTCTGGTAGGCGCGCACGATCTCGAGCAGCTTCATCAGGTGCACGGGGTTGAAGAAGTGCATCCCCACGACGCGCTGCGGGTTCGTGGCCGACGCGGCGATCTCGGTCAGTGACAGTGAGCTCGTGTTGCTGGCGAGCAGCGCGTCGGGCGCGCAGATGGCCGAGAGCTCTTTGAAGATCTTCTGCTTCAGATTCATTTGCTCGGGCACCGCTTCGATCACGAGCTGGCACGGCGCGAGATCGGCGATCGAAGCGGTGGCGGTGATGCGCTTCATCGCGGCATCGCGATCTTCCGCGGTCACCTTCTTCTTCTCGACCCCGACGTCGAGGTTCTTCCGGATCTTGCCCACGCCCGTCTGCGCGAGCTCGGGCGTGATGTCGTAGAGAAAGACGGTGTAGCCCGCAGTCGCGCAGACGTGCGCGATGCCGTGGCCCATGGTGCCGGCCCCCAGGACGCCGACGTGGGTGATCGAGTTCATGGTGTGTGTGTCCCCGGCGCGGACGGTAGCAGCGCCCGCGGGGCAGGGCTCCCATTTTTGGGCCGCTTACTCTTTCAAGTCCGTTTCTTTGGCCGACCGTTCACTTTTTCGGCCGGTTCAGAAACGCCGTCATCCGGTCGCGCTTGTCGGGCGAATCGAAAAGCAGCGCCTGGCCGAGCCGTTCAATCGACTGGGCGCTCTCGCCCCGCGCGAGCGTGTTGAGCGAGACCTTCGCGACCTGAACCGCGAGCGGCGCGTTCTTCGCAATCGTCCCCGCGAGCTCGAAGGCAGAGGCGAGCGCGTCCGTGTCGACCAGCCGTTCGAACATCCCCCACCCGTTCGCTTCCTCAGCGTCGACGATGCGGCCGGTGAAGACGAGCTCTTTGGCGCGGCCGAGCCCCACCAGCCGGGGCAGCCGCCAGGTGCCTCCCGCGGCCGGGTAGATGCCCAGCGTGACTTCCGGCAGCCCGATCTTCGCTTTGCGCGAGGCGACGCGAAGGTCGCAGGCCAGCGCCAGCTCGAGCCCGCCACCCAGCGCAAACCCGTCGATCGCAGCGATGGTCGGCCGCGGAAAATCTTCGAGCTTCTGAAACAGGTTCTGGTTCACGCCCCAGAAGCCTTCCCGGTGCGTGCGCTCGCGAAGCTCGGCGATGTCGGCGCCTCCCGCGAAGGCCTTGCCACCGGCCCCCGACAAGACGACGCACTTCACCGCGTCTTCCACCGCCCACGCATCGAGCTGGGCATGAAGCGCGTTGATCATCTCGACGTTGATCGCGTTGCGCACCTCGGGCCGGTTCAGCTCGAGGTGCCCCACGCCGTCGGGACGAATGTTGGCGTTGAGGATCACAGCCCTGCGTCGTACACGCCGACCAGCTCGGTGCAGTCGGCCGGGTACAGCACGTACGTGTAGTCGTTGGTCGTGCCGGGAACGATGGCCTTGTTGCGACGATCATTGATGCCCGTGCAGCTGGTGCCGCCGTCTTCGCACGACGCGTGCGCGTAGGTGTCCCAAACCGCGGTGATGCCATTGGGGAACACCACGCTGCCCCCGTCGAGCACCATCCTGCGGTAGTCGCAGCGCACCGTCACTCCGCCGTCCGAATGGGTGCGATCGAAGGTGTTGAAGTTGTTCACCAGGATGCCGCCCGTGACTTCGAAGCCCAGGAACGTGGTGTCGGTGGTGTCGAGCGAGAGGCGCTTGAACGCGCTGGGGTTCGGGTTGGTGATCTTCAGCGGGCCCGGCACGAAGACCCGCGCCGAGGCGAAGTCGGGGTTCGGGCGGTTGTTGCCCATCATCGAATCGCCGAAGCCGGCGGGCACCATCGGCGCTGCCGGAACCGTGCCCGCGTCGACCAGCGTGACCGTGACCGGCGCGGCCGGGTTGTAGAACGTGTTGTCCGGCATGCGGCAGTTGCGCTGGCTCTTGAGCGTGAGGCGGTAGGCCACGCGATCGACGAACTGGCTCTGGCGGAAGGTGTAGCCCTCGATGTTGACGAGATCTCCGACCTTGAACTCGTACTGCGCGGGGACGCTGGGGTCCGTGAAGAACTTGTCGACGTAGATGCCCTGCTTCGGGTTGCCGGGTTCGGCCACCCAGAACTGAATGCTCCAGTCACCGGCATTGCCCTTGAGGTTGTTGCTGATGGCAGTGATCACCACGTTCTTGAGCGTGACCTTCTCACTGCAGAACGGAGCGCCCTTGATCGCCGAGATGGTCGTGCCACCGTCGTAGACGAAGCTGTTGCCGCCGCCCGCGCCACCACCGGTGCCCGTGCCGCCGCCCGCGCCACCGCCAATGCCCGTGCCGCCGCCCGTGCCCGTGCCGCCACCCGTGCCCGTGCCGCCACCGGCGCTGCTGCCGCCCGTGCCGCCGCCACCACCGGTCGAACCGCGGGGGCCACACGCGACAGAAACACTCAAGACGGCGACTGCTGCGAACAACGAGAACGCGCGAAGCTGCATGAACTTCTCCTGTGGATTTTCGACCTGCGCCCTCTTACAAGCGCGCGCCATTGGCAGCAAGCCACGCAAAGGTGACGAACATGAAAGCGGTTGGTTTCTCCCGTCACGGCGGCCCCGAAGTTCTCGAACAGCTCGACCTGCCCGTGCCCGAACCGAAGGCGCGGGAAGTGCGGGTCAAGGTGAAGGCCGTCGCGCTCAATCACCTCGACGTGTGGACGCGAAAAGGCTGGCCGGGTCTCAAGCTTCAACTGCCGCACGTGCTCGGCAGCGACATCGCCGGCGTCGTCGACGCGGTCGGCTCCGAGGTCACCGATGTGCCCGCAGGCCTCGAAGTGGTGGTGAGCCCGGGCATCTCGTGCGGTGCGTGCGAGCGCTGCCTGCGCGGCGAAGACAACCTGTGCCGCACGTACCGGATCCTGGGCGAGCACCTGCCGGGCGGCTACGCGGAATACGTCTGCGTGCCGCGGCAGAACCTGTTGCCGAAGCCGAAGGGCATGCCGTTCGAGCAGGCCGCGTGCCTGCCGCTGACGTTTCTCACCGCGTGGACGATGCTGGTTCGACGCGCCCAGGTGGTCGCGGGCGAGACGGTGCTGATCCAGGCGGGCGGCTCGGGCGTGGGCAGTGCAGGGATTCAGATCGCGAAGCTGCTGGGCGCGAAGGTGATCGCCACCGGGTCGACCGACGCGAAGCTTGCGAAGGCGAAGGAGCTCGGCGCCGATCATCTGATCAACTACACGACGCACGACTTCGTCGAAGAAGTGAAGCGGCTCACGAACAAGAGGCTGGTCGACGTCGTGTTCGAGCACGTCGGCGGCGAGACCTTCGAGAAGAGCATCCACTGCCTTCCGTACGGCGGCCGACTCGTCACCTGCGGAGCGACCAGCGGCAACGAGGTGAAGCTCAACCTCACCGTCCTCTTCTACAAGCGCATCTCACTGCTCGGCTCGACCATGGGCAGCAAAGGCGATCTGTTCCGCATTCTGCAGCTGGTCGAAGACGGCAAGCTCAAGCCCGTGCTCGATCGCACGCTGCCGCTGGCGCAAGCGGCCGAAGCCCATCAGCTGCTCAGCAACCGCCAGAGCTTTGGAAACGTCGTCCTCACCGTGAGCTGAAAACCATGCCCAACGTCTTCGTCGTCGATGCCGTGCGAACGCCAATCGGCAAACACAACGGGGCGCTGCGAACCGTGCGCGCCGACGATCTCGCCGCGATCGCCATTCGCGCGTTGATGCAGCGCACGGGCATGGACGGCACGACCGTCGACGAGGTGTATTTCGGGTGCGCGAACCAGGCAGGCGAAGACAACCGCAACGTCGCGCGCATGGCGTTGCTGCTCGCGGGGCTCCCCGAGTCCGTGCCAGCGGCGACGGTGAACCGGCTGTGCGGCAGCGGGCTCGAGGCGCTCATCGATGGCGCGCGGATGATTCAGTGTGGCGAGGCCGAGATCGTGATCGCAGGCGGCGTCGAGTCGATGACGCGCGCGCCGTGGTCGATGCCGAAGCCGGCCGATGGTTTCCCGACGGGGAAGATCGAAGCGTTCGACACGTCGCTGGGTTGGCGCTACCCGAACCCGAAGCTCGCTGCGCTCTTCCCGCTGGAACAGATGGGCGAGACGGCCGAGAACGTCGCCGAACAGTGGAAGATCTCGCGGGCGGATCAAGACGCGTTCGCGCTGGCCTCGCACCAGAAGGCCGTTGCCGCGCAGAAAGAAGGAAGGTTCGCGGCCGAGCTGGTGCCCGTCGAGATCGCGCAGAGGAAAGGACCCGCAGTCGTGGTCTTCGCCGATGAAGGCCCGCGCGCGGACTCGACGCTGGAAAAGCTGTCGACGCTGAAGGCCGCGTTTCGCGACGGCGGCACGGTGACGGCGGGAAATTCTTCGACGCTCAACGACGGCGCGTCGGCGGTGCTGCTGATGTCGGAAGCAGCGCTTTCGAAGTTCGGCAAACCGCCGCTGGCCCGCTACGTGTCGAGCGGCACGGCCGGGGTGAGCCCGCGGGTGATGGGGGTCGGCCCGGTGCCCGCGTCGAAGAAGGCGTTGCAACGCGCAGGCTGGTCGGCGGCGCAGCTGGATTTGATCGAGCTCAACGAAGCGTTCGCGGCCCAGTCGCTGGCCTGCCTGCGCGACCTGCAGCTCGACCCGGCAAAGGTGAACGTCAACGGCGGAGCCATCGCCCTCGGTCATCCCCTCGGGTCCAGTGGCGCGCGCATCGTCGCGACGCTGCTGCACGCCATGAAGGCACGCGGCGCGAAGAAGGGTCTTGCGACGATGTGCATCGGCGTCGGCCAGGGCATCGCGGTCACCTTCGAGGCGGCCTCGTGAAGCACCCGTTCTTCCATCAACTGAAGGCGCCGCTTCACATCAGCCACCGCGGCGGCGCGGCGTTGATGCCCGAAAACACCCTGCCCGCGTTCGAGGCGGCCGTGCGGCTGTGGCGCACCGACATGCTCGAGCTCGATGTGCAGGTGACGAAGGACGGCGAAATCGTCGTCGCGCACGATCTCACCGTCGATCGCTGCACCGACGCCACGGGCCCGCTGTCGTCATTCACGTGGGCGCAGCTGCAAGGGCTCGACGCGGCCTACCGGTTCTCGCCGAACGAAGGCGACACGTTTCCGATGCGCGGCGCCGGCGTGAAAATTCCGAAGCTCGCCGACGTGCTGAAGCTGTTTCCGAAGCTGCGTTTCAACATCGAGCTGAAGAGCGCGGACGCCCTGCCCGGCTTCGTCTCGTTGGTGCGCAGAGCGAACGCGGTGAACCGGATCTGCGCGGGCAGCGAGCACGATGCGATCGCGTCAGACCTCGCGAAGGCGATGCCCGAGGCGCTGCTGTTCTATCCGCGCGATGCGCTGGCGGGGTTCATTCTGCCGATCAAGGGCGGGGATGCTCCGATCGACGACGGGCGGTTCACGGTGCTCGACATGCCGCTGCACTTTCAGGGCGTGCGGTTGTTCGACGATCGGTTACGCGACGAAGCGGCGAAGCGCGGCAAGTGGATCAACGTGTGGACGATCGATGATCCGTTCGAGATGCGCGAGGTGATCGCGCAGGGCGTGGGAGGCGTGATGACCGACCGCCCCGACCTGCTGCGCGAGGTGATGAAGCGAAAGCCCGTATGATGTGACGCAGGCACGTCAAAGGGGTGGCGTTTCTCGCGCGTGGAGCGCGGGTGACGGGGGAATCGGGGCCGCAGGCGTGAAGGGGGATGAACGGAAGTTTCTCGCGTTCGCTCCCAACATCTACAAGAGCTACTTCGATGGTGGGGCGCTGGTGGTCGACAATTTCTCGGCGACCGAAGTGGACCTGCGGATCACGGGCACCCCACACCACCCGTACTTCGAAGGCTCAGTGGTCGGGTTCGCACGCGGCGGCCTCGAGGTCATCGACGCGAAGACCCCCGTCCCGCGCCGGGTGAAGGGGTTCGGCAAAGGGGATGACGAGATCGTCTACCGGTTCACGATCGCGTCTTAGGTGTCGGGTGGGTCAAAACAGCG
>JAYUXE010000845.1:0-3781 GCA_043753165.1 Archangiaceae bacterium
CTCGACGTCTAGCGGGCCGTCAGCGACATCGCGCCTTGCGCGTCTGACGGGGCGCGCCTTATATGCGCAGCAGTTTCGGGGTGTAGCGCAGCCTGGTAGCGCACCTGCTTTGGGAGCAGGGTGTCGGAGGTTCGAATCCTCTCACCCCGACTGACGGTGCAGTACGCGCCCGTAGCTCAGCTGGACAGAGCATCGGCCTTCTAAGCCGAGGGTCGTGGGTTCGAGTCCCGCCGGGCGCGCTTCGAGAGGGTGTGCAGGCTCAATCATCGAGGAGCCTCCGCCTTGCTCGTCCCTTCGATTTTCGTCAGCACGATCGTCTTCGAGAAAATGAGCTTTCGGACAACCGCCCGCATCGTGCCATCGGCAACCGTCACGGCCACCGCGTGGGTCGAGTCGTCCTCCGGCATGCGCAGCACGCCTACGAAGTTGCCTTCGCCGGGTCGAAACATCAGCCCTTGAAAGACCGTCTTGCCGACTTCGACCTTCTGGCGCGATTCGACGACGACGCCCGACCAACCGTCTGTGCCCCGGTTGATTTCGACCACCAGCCCTTTTTCTTCCATGCGCCACCGGCCCTCGATCGCCTTCTCGGCCCCAGCGCTTGCGAGCCAGCACATCAAACACAGCGCGCCCCATTTCATCGAAGAACCTCCGCAGGTGGACCTGCCGACAGTACCGGCGCACTCGCGCTAAAGCAACTTCGAGTTGCTTTGTTGGACTTGACTGAGGCTCAGGGCAAGCCACTTGCGCGACGGCCGCAGTCCACGGGCGACGCGTTCGTTCGTAGAACTTTCGGAAGGGCGTTGGCCGCCGCTGGCGCACGCCTCAAACGCGCGCGCGGGGCACCACGGCTCAGCAGTGCGCTCGGAGGGATTCGAACCCACGACCCTCGGCTTCGAAGGCCGATGCTCTATCCAGCTGAGCTACGAACGCGTCGGAAAAAGAAGAGGGCGACCTACCGGGCTTGAACCGGTAACCCCAGGATCCACAATCCTGTGCTCTGCCAGTTGAGCTAAGATCGCCAAGACTTTGCAGCGTGATGCGGGGCGCTAGGTACCAACCGCCTCACGCCGCGTCAACACACCACTGCTTACGACGTTCAGCGTTCGACCCTGACGGCCAGCGGGACCTTCTTGATCAGGCAGACGTTGGCGTCGCACGCGGCGAAGGCCAGCGTGCCGGTGACGGTCTGGCCTTTGAGGGCGGCGGGCACGGGAACGGGGATCTTCACGCCACAGCGCGCCTCGGGGTGGCCGGCGCAGGCGACGACCGTCATCTGCTTCTTGTCGACCTTCGGGCCTGCGAAGTCGGGCTTGAAGTTGATGGGGTAGTCGTCGTTGAGGTGAAAGCCCTTCTTCACGCTCACATCGATTTGAAGCTGGGTTCCTTTGGCCGTGGCAAGGACAACGGTCTGCGCGTCCTCGTAGCCAGCGGTGCCCGCATCCGCAGCCCCTGCCAGCAGCAGTGCGACGAGCGCGAGCGTCATCTTCAGCCCCCGTACTTCACGCCACAGCCGTAGGCCCTGGTGGCCGGGGTGCGAACGGGCTTGCCGGCCGCGACGTCAGTGAGCGCCTGGTCGACGTAGTTCACGAGCGTGCCGCCTTCGGGGTTGGCTTTCTCGCCGTCGGGCGAGTTGTCGATCGCTCCGGCGTAGGCGACCTTGCCGTCTTTGCCGATGACGAACATGTGGGGCGTGTTGGTGGCACCGTAGGCCTTGCCGGTCTCGCCCGATTCGTCGAGCAGCACCGGGTGATCCATGCCGAACGTCTTCACGCCGGCCTTGTTCTTTTCCGCGCCGGCACCCTGCTTGCCGGGAGCTCCGGAGTTGATGGCGAGGTAGACGACGCCGTCGCCGCTGACTTTTTTCGCGTACCCGACCAGCGAGCCCTTGGTGTGCGCCGCCTTCACGAAGGGGCACTCGGGGTTGAACCACTCGAGGACCACGACCTTGCCTTTGTAATCGGCCAGCGACACCGTCTTCCCGTTCAGGTCCTTCAGCTTGAAGTCCGGAGCAGCGGCACCCGGTGCGACCCCCGCCGCGAAAGCAGTGACGGAAACGAAGAAGACCAGGGTGGAAAGCAGTCGCATCGTTGAAGCTCCTTTGAAGTGATGGTGACGAGAGCGACTGATTAGTCTCAAACAAATTCAGATGCTCGACCTCGACGCCTACTTTTCCCGCATTGGCCTGCCGCCCGTTTCCGGTGCCACCCTCGACACGCTGAACGCGATCGTCGACGCCCACGCGCGCGCGATTCCCTTCGAGAACCTCGACGTGTTGCTCTCGAAGCCTGTCGACCTTCGTCTCGAAGCGCTCGAGGCGAAGCTGGTTCGGGCAGGGCGGGGCGGCTACTGCTTCGAGCAGAACGCACTGCTGCTGCAGGTGCTCGAGCAGCTGGGGTTTGCCGTGCGGCCGCTGAGCGCGCGCGTTCGGGTCGGGCGGCGCCGCGACGAGACCCCGGCGCGCACGCACCTCTTTCTGCGGGTCGAGCTCGGACAGCCGTACCTGGCCGACGTGGGCGTGGGCGGGTTGACGTTGACCTCGGCGATTCGGTTGGTCGAAGGCGTCGAGCAGGCGACGCTGCACGAGCGGCGGCGGCTGGTGCGCGAAGACGGGCGGTGGTTTCACCAGGCGAAGCTCGGGGCCGCCTGGGTCGACGTCTGCGAGTTCACGCTCGAAGAGATGCCGCCAATCGATCGCGAGGTCGCCAACTGGTTCACCAGCGCGCACCCGCAGTCGCACTTCAAGAACCGGCTCATCGTGGCGCGCGCACTGCCGGACGGTGGACGCGCGAACATCTTGAATCGCGAACTCACGTTGCGGCGGCGCGACGGCACGGCCGACCACGAGCTGCTCGCCTCGCCGGACGAGCTGCTCGCGGTCCTCGCGCAGCGCTTCGGTCTGCATTTTCCGGCCGGCACCCGCTTCGAGTGTCCGGCGCTCGATTGGCCGGCGTCGGCTGTGGCAGAACGCTGAGCATGAAGAGCCTCATCATTCTGGGCGTGATGTTTTTCGGCTGCTTTGCGATGGCGGAAGGGGGAATCTCCGGCCGGTTCTGCGGCGACGTCACGTGTCCTTGCGGAAGCGAGATGTGCACGTGCGGCCAGTTGTGTCTCAATGACACCTGCCGGCCGGCACAGGCGGGGTACTGCTTCGCTGACGGACAGTGCGCGGCGACCTGCGGAACCTTTCGCTGCCGGGGTAACTTCTGCCAGGTAGACGACGGCGGCTTCGCGGGCGCGGGCGGTGGCGGTGGCGGTGGCGCCGCGGGCCGAGGCGGGTGCGGCTGTACGAGCGCGGGCGTGCTGCCGATGCTTGGGTTGTTCGCCGGCGCGGCGTTATTCCGCCGGCGCCGCGTCGGCTGAAGACGGGTTTGTCGGAAAGGCGAAGTCCGTTCGGCCCGAGAGCAGCCGAAGGCCTCCGCAGATTCAAGGCATCGAGCCGCAGCTTTTCCGATATGTCTCGGCGGCTTATCCCTCGACTACTCTGAGATTGAACCGACGACCTCTCAGCGCTGACTGAGCACGAGCTCGGCGCTTCCCGCGGCTCTCTTCAACGTCGACACCGCCGCATCCGACAGTGACGTGCGCGACCGCGCATGAATGAGGACGCGATCCACGGTGCCGCTGCGCATCGACTTCAACGCAGCGGCCGCTGTCTCGATCGCCTCGGTGTTGACGGGCATCAGCGACACGACGACTGAACGAGACGCGACCTCGAATCGCAGCCCGAGCTGCCGGCTGGTCGGCAGAAGTGAAATCGAAGTGAGCTTCATCGTGCGCG
>JAYUXE010000846.1:0-3780 GCA_043753165.1 Archangiaceae bacterium
AAGCTCGGCAAGCTCGTGCCGCTGCTGCAGGAAGAATTGAAGAAGGTCGGCATCGACATGGAAGTCGAGAAGGTCGATGCCGCGCAGTACGTCGGCCGCCTGCGCGCCCACGACTTCGACGCCGCCAGCCTCGGCTGGAACAGCAACGATCCGAACGTCGACCAGTTTCAGGTCTACCACTCGACCCAGAGCAAGGGCGGCAGCAACTTCACCTCGTACGCGAGCCCGCGCGCCGACGCGTTGATCGAGAAGATTCGCCTCACCTTCGACGACGCCGAACGCCACAGCCTCGAGCGCCAGCTGCACGCCGTCCTCTACGAAGACCAGCCGTACACTTTCCTCACCAACCGGCCCCAGCTCGACGCGATCAAGACGCGCGTCCGCGGCATCCACCCGTCGCTCGCCTGGTACGACCTGCGAAAAGTCTGGCTGGCGAAGCCGTAGCCATGCGGCCGTACCTGGTGCGACGCCTGCTGCAGATGGTGCCGACCTTTCTCGGCATCACGCTGCTCACGTTCGCGATCTCGCACCTGGCCCCTGGTGATCCACTTCAGCTCGACACCGAATCCGCTTCTGCCGCCGGTGGCTCGGCCGCCGCCACCGACGCCTTTCGCGCCCAGCACGGGCTCGATCTGCCGCTGCACGTTCAGTATTTGCGGTGGCTCGGCAAAATCTTGACCCTCGACTTCGGCCGTTCGCTGCAGGACCACCGGCCCGTCGTCGAGAAGCTGGCCGAGGCGCTGCCGCAGACCGTGCTGCTCGCGTCCGTGTCGCTGCTGCTCGCCTACCTGCTCGCGATTCCCATCGGTGTTCACGCGGCCGTTCGCCCGAAGTCGAAGGTCCGCCGCGGCGTCACGCTCACGCTCTACCTGCTGTACGCGATGCCGACGTTCTGGGTGGCGGTGATGTTGTTGCTGCTGCTCGGCGACCTCTTTCCGTTTCAGGGGCTCGAGTCTTCCGGCCACGACGCGATGTCGTTGCCCGGCCGTTTGCTCGACACCGCGTGGCACCTCGTTCTGCCTGTCTTCTGCTTGAGCTACCCGACGCTCGCCGTCGTCAGCCGGCAGGTGAGGGCGGCGATGACGGACGCGCTGGCCCAGGACTACGTGCGTGCCGCGCGCGCCCGCGGAATTCCTGAACGCAGCGTCATCTTCAAGCACGCGCTGCGCAACAGCCTGCTGCCCGTCGTCACCATGCTCGGCCTCTCGCTGCCCCACCTCATCGGCGGCAGCGTCGTCGTCGAACGCGTCTTCGGCATCAACGGCATGGGCCTGCTCGCGTTCGAAGCGATCTCACTTCGCGACTACCCGGTGGTGATGGCGATCTGCACCCTCGCCGCGCTCGTCACCATGGTTTCCGTGCTGGTCGCCGACCTGCTGTACGGCTTCGCCGACCCCCGCATTCGCGTCGGAGCGTCCTCCTGATGCGCCTTCGCGGCCGCCTCGCCCTCGGCACCGTCCTCTTCCTCGTGCTCGTCGCCGCCGGGGCCGACCTGCTCGCCGCCGATTTGCCCCTGGCCGTTCGCGTCGATGGCACCACTTACTGGCTGCCGATCGCCACCCGGCCCGTCGCGTTGCGTGGCTCGACCCAGCAGCACCTCTTCACCACCGCCGAATGGATCTGGCGCACGCCCGTGCCGTGGGGCCCCAACCAGACGTTCGCCGCCAACGCCACGATCGCGGACACGCCACCGCCGTGGGGACCTGATCGATCGCATTGGCTCGGCACCGACGAGCTCGGCCGCGACGTGCTCGCCCGGCTCATTCACGGCGCCCGCGTCAGCCTCACCGTCGGCCTTCTCTCGGTCGCGATCTGCGTCGTCATCGGCCTCTTGCTGGGCGGGCTCGCCGGCTACTACGGGCGCGGCGTCGATGCGGTCATCTCGCGAATCACCGAGATCATGATCACGTTCCCGACGCTCTTCTTCGTGCTCGCGGTGCTGGGGCTCTTGCGCATCTCGTCGCTGGCCCCGCTGGTGCTCGTCATCGGCTTCACGCGGTGGACGGACATCGCCCGGCTCGTTCGCGCCGAAGTGCTGAAGCTCAAAGGGCTCGACTACATCACCGCCAGCCGCGCGCTCGGCCTTTCCGACGCCCGCATCCTCGTACGCCACCTGCTGCCCAACGCGCTGTCACCCGTGCTGGTCGCCGCCACCTTCGCTGTCGCTTCGGCAATTCTCATCGAGAGCGCGCTGTCGTTTCTCGGCCTTGGCGCGCCACCCCCCACCGCCAGCTGGGGCGAGCTGCTCACCCAGGCCCACCGCTACCTGACGCACCCCGGCGCGTGGTGGCTCGCCATCTTTCCGGGCCTCTGCATTGCCGTGACGGTGCTCGCTTTGAACGAATTGGGAGAAGCTTTGAGGGGTTTGCTCGACCCGCGCGCGTAAGCCGCTAGACTCGTCAACCTTCGATGGCCTCGATCAAGCTGGGCGACTTGCTGTTGAAAGCCAAAGTGCTCACCGAGCAGCAGCTCACCAATGCGCTCAAAGAGCAGCAGAAGTGGGGCGGGCGGCTCGGCGAAATCCTGGTGCGGATGAACATCCTCACCGAAGAGATGCTGGTGAAGGCGCTGAGCAAACAGCTCAACGTCGTCGCGGTGAACCTGGACTCGATTCAAGGCGTCGCTCCGCATGTGCGCGCCAAGATTCCGTCGCAGGTGGCCCGCGACCTGAACGCGCTTCCTCTTCAGCTGCGCGACGACGCGAAGACCCTGGTGGTCGCGATGTCCGAGCCGCAGAACCTGGGTCACATCGACACGCTGCGTTCGGTGTCGCGCTGCCGGATCATGCCGCAGATCGCCGGTCGTTCGTCGATCGCGCGCGCGTTCGGCCGTTTCTACGAAGGCGAAGGCGACCCGTCGGATCTCGAAGGCTCGTTCAAGTTCGTCGACGCACAGGGCAACACGGTCGTGAAGCAGCAGGACCAAATCACCCGGCCGCCGAAGGCCAACGACGCGCCTGTTTCGCCGCCCGAAGAAGGTCCCCCGATGACGACGCGGCTCGCCGGAGGCGGGCGCGTGTCGATGTCCGATGTGCCCACGCAGGCGCCCTTGACGCTTTCACCCGCCGAACAGCTGCTGCAGATCGAAGAGGCCCAGCGAAAAGAAGTCGCGGCGCTCAAAGGCATGGTCGAGCTGCTGATCGAAAAGGGGGTCTTCTCGCGCGAGGAGTACCTCGCCAAGGTTCGCAAGTAGACCTCGAGCGAATGAAGAGAAAGCTCGGGGAGCTGCTGATCGAAGCCGGGGCCGTGACGGCCGACGACGTGGATGCCGCCCTCGCCGATCAAAGCGCAGGCGAGCCCAGCCGCCTCGGTGACCTTCTTCTTTCGACGGGGAAAATCACCCCCGCCGCGCTCGCCCGCGCGCTGGCGCTGCAGCACGACCTGCCGTTCGCCGATCTGTCGTACGTCGCGCCGGAAGCGTCTGGGCTCATTCCGCTCGAGTTCCAGCGCGCGCACCGGCTGGTTCCGTTTCGTCTCGATCGCGAAGGTGGCCCGACGCGCGTGCACATCGCGCTCGCGGACCCGACGTTGATTGAGGTGGTCGACGAGCTGAAGTCGCAGCTCAAGCGAGCCGTGATCGTCCACGTTGCGGCGATCGACGACATCGAGAACGTGCACGCCGCGCTGGCAGGAGAAAGCCTGGGTGAGCCGGTGGTGATGGGCGAGGTGCTCGAGGAAGAAGTCTTCATGTCGCCCGACCCGGCGGTCACGGCCGAGCTCTCGTTTCCCGAGACGTTGTCGTCCGAGTTCTCGGTGCCCCAGAAGCCCGGGCCGTACGAGT
>JAYUXE010000847.1:0-3779 GCA_043753165.1 Archangiaceae bacterium
GCGGCCTACTTCGTCAAAGCGGCCGAAGCCGCATGGAACGCTTTCGTGAACAGAGACAGGCCTTAAGCTTCGTCGCATGCCGACAAAACCCGGACCCCCGGTTCCCAGCCTCGACGGCGAACAAGAAGAAGTCACCGCGCGCTCGCAGAAGACGATTCGCGAGGCCGACGGCTCGTTCGGGGCAGGCCGTGTCGCCGGCGTCGATGGCCCGCTTGCCGCAGACCTCGAGCACACGAAGGGCCGTTACTCGGTGCAGCGGAAGCTCGGCGAAGGCGGCATGGGCGAGATCCGTCTCTGCGAGGACAAGCGCATTGGCCGCGAGGTCGCGTTCAAGACGATGCGGCCCGACACCGCCGCGCGCCGCGACGCACTGCCGCGCTTTCTTCGCGAGGCCCGCGTGCAGGGGCAGCTCGAGCACCCGGCGATCGTGCCCGTGTACGACCTCGGCCTCGACGACACGGGCCAGCCCTTCTTCACGATGAAGCGCATCCGCGGCCTCTCGCTTCACGAGGTGGTGCAGCGCCTGAAGCTGAAGGATCCGCAGACCGAAGAACGCTTCACGCGCCGCCGCCTGCTCACCGCCTTCAACACGCTCTGCCTCGCCCTCGACTACGCCCACGCGCGCGGCGTGCTGCACCGCGACCTGAAACCCGCGAACGTGATGCTGGGCGACTTCGGCGAAGTGCATCTCATCGACTGGGGGCTCGCGCGCGTCAGTGGCGTCGCCGAGTTGCCGACCATCGACACGGGCAGCAGCGAGCCGCTGACCAACACCCGGCAGGGCGAGCTGATGGGAAGCCCCGGCTACCTCTCGCCCGAACAGGCGCGCGGCGAGCACACGACGATGACGAACGCGGCCGACATCTACTCGCTGGGGGCGATTCTCTTCGAGCTGCTGACCTTCGAGCCCATGACCCCGGGCGAGCTGGTCGATCGCATTCACGCGACGCTGCGCAACGAGGTCGAGCGCCGTCCGTCGGTGCGTTTTCCGGACGCCGACGTGCCGCCCGAGCTCGAAAGAATCATTCTCATTGCGACCCAGCACCTGCCCGAGAAGCGGTACCACCGCGCGCGACACCTGGCCCGTGCGGTCGAGAAATACCTGGATGGAGATCGGGATGAAGCGCTGCGCGCCGAGCTCGCCGCCGGCCACCTGACCCGCGCCCGATCGCTGATGCAGGGGCATGACTCGGTGCACGCGGTGGGCGAAGTGATGAAGGCGATCGCGCTGCAGCCGAGGAATGCCGAGGCGCCGCGGCTGCTCGCCGAGGTGCTGTCGAACGTGCCCGACGCGCTTCCCGCCGCGGCCGCGGCCGAGTTCCGGCTGACCGAATCCGCAGGGCAGGCGTCGACCGCGCGGGTCATTGGCGTGCGCAACCTCGTCTGGCTCGCGTACATCCCGGTGACGCTGATGATGGGGGTGCGCGACGTGATCGCGTTGGCCGTGATGTCGGTGCTCGTGGCCGCGACGGCAGCCAGCGCCTTCTTTTTCGAAGACAGGCGCGCGTCGGGCAGGTCGTCGGGGCTGGTGCTCTTCGGCCTCGCGACGGTCGCCATGATGGCGACGTCGATGCTGTGGGGCACGTTCATCAATTTGCCGGCGGTGGCGGCGACCAACGCGATGCTCTTCGCCATCTATACGCGCGTGAAGCGGCGGTGGCTCGTCGGCGTGGCGGCGCTCACGGTGCTCGTGCCGTGGTTGGTCGAGAAGGCGGGGCTGGTCTCTGCGTCGGCGCGCTTCGATGGTCAGACGATTCAGGTGCTGCCGCGGGCGATCTTCTTCCCCGCACAGACGACGGAAATCGTGCTGCTGTTCAGCGCGATGTTGCTCGCTGCGCTGCCCGCCGTGCTGTTCGGAAAGCTGCGCGACGAGGTGCGCCGCAACAACCAGAAGCTCTTCATGCACTCGTGGCTGCTGCGCCACGTGAAGTAGTTATGGCAGCAGGAAGTCCTTCACGACGCCCATGTGCTGCATGTTCGTTGCGGCGCTGTCGCTCGCGAACACGGGCGAGACGTCCGACAACGGCACGTACACGCGGCTGTCGAAGACGAGGCCCGCGTCGAACTGCGCTGCGCCGATGACGACGGGCACCTGGCGCGCGTGAAGATCTTCGTCGACGGCGACCCAGTCGTACGGTGAGTTGCGGCTCGCATTTGTGTTTGGGTTACCAGCTTGGTCGACGGGGTAGGGGCCGGCCGTGCGAACGACCTGCGAGAGCGTGTTCATCGAGGTCTCGGTGCGCGAGCTGGTGTTGAAGTCGCCGCCGATGACGAGGTACGCGCCCGCGGGCACGTTCTGATTCACGTAGCTGACCAGTTCGCTCGCCTGCGCGGGGCGGTCCGAACCGGAAGTCAACAAGTGGACGCTGACCGCAAACAAATCGGTTGGACCAGGGACGTCGATCTGAGCCCACGCGAACGAGCGGTTGTCGACTCGGTTATCGAACCACTCCCCCGCATCTATGATCGGGTAACGGCTGATTACGCCATTTGGGATTTGAGCGGGTTGCTGGATTGTGAAGCAAAAGTCAGTTCCCAGTGCGTCAACAAAGGCGCGCCGATCGACATCGGTCTTATTTCCGGTATTCCATTCTTGAATCAGCACGACGTCGGGCTTCAAGCCCTGCAGGATTCGCAGCCCATGGCCGGGGTTCCACGACTGCAGGTTTCCGCTCGAAAGGTTGGCGGCCACGATTCGCACCAGGCCGCCATCGGGAACCGGCGTGCTGCGGGCCGGGCACCGAAGGCCCGGACCCGCGTCGAAGACGCCACTGTCGGGCACTCCAGAGTCCAGAACGCCGCTGTCCGGAACGCCGGAGTCTGAGAAACCCGAATCGGGAACGCCAGAGTCCAGCACGCTCGCATCCGGAACCGCCGCATCGGGCCTGCCGGAATCAGGCGCCGACGCATCGGGCCCGCCGGGCTGGCCGCAACCCGCAACCACCACGCAGAGAAAGACGAATCGCAGGCGACGCATCGAGACCTGCCATCTTAGCCGTCAGGCCTCGGCGCCGTTGGCGTCTAAATCGGCAGGTCGCCTACTCGGTGATGCCCTACACGCACATACCCTTCCACGGTCGAGGTCGTCGGTTCGAATCCGACCGGGTCCACTCTTACGGGCCCGTAGCTCAGCGGTAGAGCGCGAAAACTTTGTGGCTTCACCACTCGGGCGACCAACTTTTTCTTCTACTTCACGCGCCGCCGGCGCGCAGCCAGCGGCAACAGCGCAGCGAGCATCCAGAGGCCGTCGAGTCCGGCGCTGCAGCCGCAGCCCGTCGCGCGCACTTCCTTCTGAACGTTGATTGAGAACGCCCCGAGGCCTGATGCGCCCGTGGTGTCTTTTCCTTCGACCGTGAAGTTGTAGGTGCCGTTCGCCGCGTCGGCCGGCACCGTGCCCGTTACCTTGCCGTCGGCCGTCATCGTCAAACCCGGCGCGAGGCTTCCCGCCACAATCGCGAACGTCGGGTTCGCCTGCGAGCTTGCCGTAATCGCGAAGTCGACCCCGGCGCCGGGGCGAACCGGCTCTGGCAGGCCCACCGACGACAGCTTGAAGCGGCTCGGCGAAATCCGAATGATGAACTCGGCCGTGTCGCTGCGGCCCTTCGCGTCTTCCGCAGTCAGGCTGAACACGAACGTGCCCGCGCGCAGCGGCTTGCCTTCAATCAACAGCACGTCGCCCGACGGCATCATCGTCAGCCCATCGGGCAGCCCGCCACTTCGCGTCCACACGATCGGCTTCTGCATCGCCGCGAACGGGGTGCCGTCCGCGTTCGTCGCCG
>JAYUXE010000848.1:0-3774 GCA_043753165.1 Archangiaceae bacterium
GAGGCGGGCAGACAGCGCGCGCGCGCCGAATACTCGATCAAGGCGTGCGCAGACCGCGTCGCCGGCGCTTACCGATTCGCCCGCGCGTCGCCCTTGTCATCAGGTGCAACCGTGCTTTCGCTGCTTGGAGTGCTTCCATGAAGTTCTCGATCTGCATCCCCAACTACAACTACGAGAAGTACCTGGGCGAAACGCTGAAGAGCGTCTTTGCCCAGAAGGCCGACTTCGAGGTCCTCGTGTCTGACAACGCGAGCACGGACACCTCGGTCGACGTCGTGAAGGCGTTCGCCGACCCTCGCGTCAAGGTGCGAATCAACCAGGCGAACGTTGGTTTCGCCGGGAACCTCGATCGCGCTGCCCGCATGGCTTCAGGTGACATCGTCGTGATGTTGAGCTCGGACGATTTGATGCGGCCAACTGCGCTTGAGACGTACGAGCGGATGTTCAAAGCGGTCGAGAAGGACGCAGTGATGTGCTCGGCCGTCGAGACAATTGATGGAAAAAGCGAGCACATCGGCTCGATCGGCCCGGACCCTGCGCTTTGGACAGAGGCGGACCTGGTCACGGGATATCCCGCCCCACCGGGTGCACGTGTCTACCGGGTCGAAGCCGGGGAACTGCTGCGGCGTTGCCTGCTGACGTTGAAGAATCCGTTTAACTTCCTCGCTACGGCGTATCCGCGGGCTCTCTACGAGCGGATTGAGGGCTACGGCGGCGGTCGCATCATCAACCCCGACAAATGGTTCCACTGGCGCCTGCTCGGCGCTGCGTCGTTCGCGTACTACATCGACGCGCCGCTCTTCGCGTACCGCTGGCACGCGACGAACCAGGCAGCGCAGCAGAAGTCGTCAGGCGCGCTGAAGTACCTGGTCGATGAGTACGTGAGCAGCTTCGAGGTCGATGCCCGTCTACTCGAACGCGCAAAGCTGACGCGGGAGGAAGTCGAACGCGCCTTCGTCGAGTACGACATCGCGAGGCACGGGCTGGCGACCCTGGCGAAGGGTGAGTCGCAGCGCGCGCGGCGAATTCTTTTTTTCGGCATGTCCGCGTATCCGAAGCACGCCACTCGCAACTGGAAGCTCTGGGCATTGGCAGGGCTGTCGATTCTGCCGATGGGCGGCCAGGTAGCTAAACTCGCGTACGACCGCCGTAAGCCCTGATGCCGCGGCTGACGATTCTCACGCAGTACTTCCCACCGGAAATGGGCGCCCCACAGGCGAGGCTTTCGGAACTCGGTGAGCGGTTAGTTGATTTGGGCTGGGATGTTGATGTTCTGACGGCACTACCGAACTACCCTGAAGGCAAAGTTCGCGAGGGCTATCCGGCGTGGAGGCCAGTGGTTGAGCAAGTGGGGCGGTTGCGGACGGCGCGCGTTCCACTGCGGCCGTCGCAGAAAGGGTTCGTCAGCAGGCTCGGGTGTTACTTCTCCTTCGCCGCTTCTGCGGCTGCGCTCGGCCCGTCGTTGCTTCCGCGTCCCGACCTGCTTTTCGTCGAGTCGCCACCGCTCTTCATCGGCTACGCGGCAATGGCCCTGTCGGCGCGCTGGAGCTGCCCGTACATCTTTAACGTTAGCGATCTGTGGCCCGAGTCGGCGATTCGGATGGGCGTGGTCAAACCGGGTGTCGCCAGTCGCCTCGCGGAACGGCTGGAAATGTCGCTTTATCGAGGCGCAGCAGGCGTCACTGGACAGTCGACCGAGATCATTGATGCCGTGCGCGCCAAGGCGCCATCGACCCCGACTGAGCTCGTGACCAATGGCGTCGACCCGTTGCGATGGGGGCCGTCGCGCGTCACGCCGGAAGCCAGAGCGATGTTGGGTGCGGAAGCTGGCCCCATTTTCGTGTTCGCCGGCTTGCTCGGGCTAGCCCAGGGGCTCGATGCCATTCTGAACCTCGCGTCGTCGCTGCCAGCGTCGTTGCCGGGCCGCTTCGTGCTGGTGGGCGATGGGCCAGTGCGTGAGAGGTTGCAACGACGCATCTGGGACCAAGGAATCTCGCGGGTGAAGATCCTGCCAGCCCAACCACGCGAGGCGATTCCGGCGCTGCTCGCCGCAGCAGATGCCGCGGTCATTAGCCTCGGCATGAACATCCCTGGCGCCGTGCCCAGCAAGATCTACGAGGCGATGGCGTCTTCGTTGCCGATTTTGTTGATTGCCGAAGGCGAGCCCGCGCGACGGGTGGAGGCAGCGGGCTGTGGGCGAAGCTCGAAGCCAGGTGATGCAGAAGGTCTTCGACGCAACTTCGAATCAATTGCGAGCGACGAAGCGCTGCGGAAGCGGCTCGGTATCGCAGGGCGTCTTGCGGCCGAGTCCACGTACGACCGAACAACAATTGCTAGGCGGCTCGATGCGTTTTTACGCTCATGCCTGAAGTGATTTGCGCGGACGCGCATTGACGTTGTGCAGTTGCCAATCTTCCTTTTCGTCTAGGAGCGACAGACCCAGCGCCAGACCCATCGCGATGGGGAAGCCCGCCACGCTCAAGATCTCGCGGCTGAACTGGCCGCGGAATAGGAACAAAACAAGCACCAGTCGAACGAGATCGCTCGCGAGCTTCAGCTGGGGGGAAGTGCTCTGGGTGGGGCGCCGCCAGAGACTGACGCCAAGGGCAAGCAGCGCGAAGAGGGTCGTCAATCCGGTGCCGCCCGCGACGTACCCGATGACGTTGTGCGCATCCACGGCATCGGTGCCGGCGTCGGTTCTTTTGGCAAGCTCGCGCGGAAGCTCGTGCACGCCAATCCCGAAAATCGGATTCTCGACCCCAATCTCGACGGCAGTCAGGAAGAGACTTTGCCGAAGCGTGTCGGATTCGTAACCCGAAGTCGTGCGGTCAGCTTGGTATTGGAATGCGTCGCTGCTGCCAAAGATATTTGAGACAACGAACGACCCCAGAGCCAGCCCGCCAACCATTGCCAAGGTCCGCCAGCGTCTTGCTTGGATTGCCAGCAGCGCACCAATCAGCAGGACTCCGCCCCAGCCTGAGCGATTCGCGCCGGTGAACAGAACGAACGTCGACGTCAAGACGCTCACGCCGAGCACTGCAACCACCCACTTCTTTTGCTTGAAGTGCAGAAGGGCAAAGGCGGTCAGAAGAACAGCCGGTAGAGCGTAGATCGAGTACGCGTTCTTGTTCGCGATGCCCTTAAGCGGTGCGTAGCCAACGTGCTCGACCACGCCACCGGAGATCCCTCGCGCGTTCATCAGAATCAGCGAGATTCCGAACGCCAGCACCCCGAAGAGGAAATCGTTTTTATTCCGAACGAGCGCTGCGACCGTAATCAAGGTGACAGCACTGGTGAGCACCTTCACCAGGTCCCCGAGCTGCTCGCCATGAATGAGCACGCTTGCCGCGAAGAGAAAAGTGAAGGCAGCAGCTGCTGACCGAACCCGCTGAGGTATCCGCCTCATTCTCGGAATCGCGAAAGGCAGGGCGAACATCACGGGGACGACGTGCAGCGGGACCTGAAGGCCTCCGATGTCGATTCGCAAACTCGGAAATGCCGCGGCGGCCAGAAAGCCGGTGATCGCGACCAGCAGATACCGGTGCGCAAGGCCCTCTTTCGGCGGACGCCGTGATTCGCGGGCGGAAGCGACAACCGGGCTGATGACGAGCGAGGACATGCGCGGGGGCTGAATACAGCAAAGGCTTGGGGACCCCAACTGGCCTGCCCATTCAAGGGGGGGGTCGGATATACGAGCGGGCGCTTGCCACTACGAAAAGACATCAAGACGGTGCTGGTCATTGGCTCGGGCCCGATCGTCATCGGGCAGGCCTG
>JAYUXE010000849.1:0-3764 GCA_043753165.1 Archangiaceae bacterium
GACCTCGGTCGCCTGCGCCGCCTTCTGCGCGTCGACGATCTCGATGTCGTTGTCGCCGAACATGCTCATCACGTCGTCGATCTGATCCGACGACACGACGTCCGCAGGCAGGGCGTCGTTCACTTCGTCATACGTGAGGAAGCCCTTCTGGCGGCCCGCCTCGATCAGGTCTTTGACTTCCTTGCGGTCGCCAATGGGCTCTTCCTCGACCACGTCTTTCTCGGCGTCGAGGTTGACGTCGACATCCGCGGCAGCCGCGTCGGCCTGCTCTTCGATGTCCGTCGAGTCGACCTCGCCCTTGCCCTTGCCCATCTTCTTGAGCTTCTCGCGCGCGATCGCGGCCGCTTCCTGCGCGTCCGAGTACGCCTTCGCATCGGCTGCGTTGCGCGCCTCGTTCTGCGCCTTCATGCGCGCCTTCTCGTCGCGCTCCGCGCCCTTCTTCTTCTTCTTCAGCTCCTTGTCCTTCTTGGAAAGGGCCTTGCTCGCCTTGGTGCTCTTGGTGGGCATGGTGCTTGGGGTCCGCCTTTTGGGTCGCGCGTAGAGGTGCAGCAGGAAATGAATCCGCGGCTGTTACTCCACAACGGTTGAAAAGTTCAATGAATGAACATCATGGTTTTTGCGCCTGGATCTGCCGCTTCAGCCCGAGCAGCTGCGCTTGCTGCGACAGCAGGTCTCGAGACTCGTCCGTCAGGTCCGACCCCGAGCCACCCGCCTGGGCCAGCTCTCGGGCAATTCGGGCCAACTGCTCGTCGATTCCTCTCAACTTCAGCCTTCGACAAACCACGAGAAAGGCCTGTTCCAGTGCCTGATCCTCTTCAGGCAACGCTTTGCGAATCGCCTGTTCTTCTAGCGCCCGCTTGACCGCTTCGCTCGCCTCGTACAAGGCGTCTTCTTTGGTGCTGCCCGACTGCAGCGCCGCCACCAGGTTGCGCAGCCCCGTGTGCTTGAGATCATCGGCCGCGCGGAACTGATCCCGCTGTAACAGCCTGACGTCCCTCAACACCGCGCCGGCAAACAGCCCTTCCCACTCTTCGGGGGGCTTTTCCTCAGGTCCCGGCGCCGGCTTGGGAACAGCCCTGACCTGACCCGGCTTCCCCTTCAGGGTCGATTCCAGCTCGGCGGCGGGCAGCGCCATCGTCGTCGACAAGGCCCCGAAAAACGCAGACCGCATCAGCCCCACCGGCAACCCCGCGGCAATCGGACGCAGGCGCTCGAGCGCGTCCATCTTCGCTTCGAAGCTCGAGGTGGGGCCCTGTGGGAGCACGGTCTGGAACAACCACTGGGTTAACGGGGGCGCCGTTTCAATCAGCTTCTGCACCGCTTCCGCGCCGACCTTCCGGGCCCAGGTGTCGGGGTCTTCACCATCGGGCAGCGTCGCCACCCGGGCCTTGCCGCCGGCCGCGAGAATCGGAGCTGCCAGCCGTTCGACCGCTTTGCGCCCCGCGTCATCGCCATCCAGCAGCAGCACCAGCTCTTTCGCTTCCGCCCGCGCCAGCGCCGTCATGTGGCCCGGCGTCAGCGCCGTCGAGCACAACGCCACCGCCTGCTTCACGCCCGCCTGGTGCAGGCCGATGCAGTCGAAGTAGCCCTCGCAGAGCACGACGCTCTTCTTCTTCCGCACCTCGTCGCGGGCCTGGTCGAGCCCGTAGAGAATGTCGCTCTTGTTGTAGAGCAGCGATTCGCGCGAGTTCAGGTACTTCGGGCCGTCGTCGCCTTCCAGCAGCCGGCCGCCGAAGGCGATGGTGCGGCCTTCGGGCGAACGAATGGGGATGATGAGGCGCCCGCGAAACATGTCGTAGTGACCGCCCGACTGCCGGGCCGAGATGAGCCCTGCCTTTTCGCCGGCCGGCACGAGGCCCCGTTCACGCAGCTTGTCGGCGAGCTCCGTCCACGCCAGCGGGGCCCAGCCGAGGCCGAACGCGCGGGCGACCTCTTCGGTGACCCCGCGGCCCAGCAGGTACTCGCGCGCACGCTTGCCGGCCACCGCGTCCCACAGCCGCGACTTGAAGTGCTCGGCGGCGACGTCGGTGGCGTCTTTGATCTGCGCCTTGTCGCGAAACGTCGGGTCGGTGGATTCCTCGAGGTCGACGCCCGCGTCCTTCGCCAGGTCGCGCACCGCCTCGACGAAGGGCTTGCCGAACAGCCGCTGCAGGAAGCTGAACGCATCGCCGCCCGCCTGGCAGCCGAAGCACTTGAACCGCTTTTCGTCCGGCCAGACGTGGAACGAGGGCGTCTTTTCCTGATGGAAGGGACAGCACCCCTTGAAGCTGCGACCCGACTTCTTGAGCTCGACCCCGTGGCGGGTCATCAGCGCGACGAGATCGATCCGCTCACGGATCTCGTCGATCTTGGAATCGGGAATCACTAACGGTCTTTGACCTAACCGAGCTTCGCCAGCTGCGCCTTCACTTCTTCCGAGATGGCTTTGCCCTCGGCTTTTCCTTTGAGGCGCGGCGTCACGATCTTCATCACGGCGCCCAGGTCTTTGACGCTGGCGGCGTTCGCTTCGGTGATCGCCTTTGCAATCTCTGCCGTCAGCTCGGCAGCCGACAGCTGCTGCGGCATGTACAGCTGGATCACGGCGATTTCCTTCTCTTCCTTGTCGGCGAGATCATTGCGGCCACCCGCCCGGAACTGCTCGATCGAGTCGCGGCGCTGCTTGATCAGCGTGGCGTAGACGCCCAGCATCTGCGGCTCGTCCAACGGCTGCGCGCCCGGCTCGACTTCCTTGTACTTCACCGCGCTCTTCATGATTCGCAGCGTGTTGAGCTTCAGCTCGTCCTTCGCCCGCATTGCATCCTTCAGGTCGGCATCGATGCGCTCTTTCAGGGTCGCCATGGGGTTCTCCAGGGGGGAAACGGGGTAGGGCGAGAGGCTGACTTGACGCCAACCCCTCGCACCCACTGACGGCGTTTAGAAGTTCTTGCGCAGCTTCTTCACTGCACGCTTCTTCGCTGCGAGGGCCTTCTTCTTCTTTTTCACAGAAGGCTTCTCGTAGTGCTCACGCTTGCGAATCTCGGAAAGAATGCCTGCCTTCTCGGTGGCCTTCTTGAAGCGCTTCAGCGCTCCTTCGATGGACTCGCCGTCCTTTACGCGGATGGTCGTCATTGAGCTTTTTCACCTCCTTCAAGTGCCCACTGAAGGGCCAAAATCTGTCGGGCGGCGCGTATCGCCCACATGTCCTGCAAAGGCAACGACTTGCGCGACACGGATCCGGCGCATAAAAAAGTCATTGTGACTCTTTTGAAGCGAGCGCGGTGTTCGACGGTGGGGCGCTGACAGCGCGGCATCCGCCCAGGCTGCAGGACGCGAACAAGAAGCTGATTCATTCGATCGCGACGCCGGTGGGCGGTCGCGTCGAGGTGACGCGGTGGCGTGCGGGGTCGCTGCCGGCCGTCGTGCCTTTGGGTCCGTGCCAGTGGATCAGCCGGCCCGGCATCTACGACTACCTCGCGGCCGAGCCGGGCACTGTCGCGTGGCACTTGAACTTCGCCGACGCGAACCTTTTCTACGCGTACGGCTCGGGGCTGTTCGCGCAAGACGAGATGCAGGTCGCCGAGCATCCGGTGCTCGCGTCGCTGCGGGAGTCGCTGGTCGCCGAGCCGATTGCCGGGCTGTTGCCGCTCACGACCGAGAACGGTCTCGCGACCCCGGTGCTGGTGAAGGGCGCGCAGCGGTTGTGCGCGCTTACGACGTCACGTGGCGGGAAGTCGATTTACGGCAACGCGATGCACCGGGCGACGGCCGAGACGATTCGTGCGCTC
>JAYUXE010000850.1:0-3763 GCA_043753165.1 Archangiaceae bacterium
CGCGACGGTGACCACGTTCGTGGTGTTGCCGTTCGGCTACCGGCTGGGCGTGACGGACATGAACGTCGGGCTGTTCTTTCTCGTCGCGGCCACCGCGCTTTCCGTGATCGGCGTGCTGCTGTCGGGCTGGGCGTCGAACTCGAAGTGGTCGCTGTTCGGCGGCATGCGCGCGGCGGCGCAGGTGGTGAGCTACGAAATTCCGGCGGGCCTTGCGTTGATGGTGCCGGTGATCGCGGCGGGCTCGCTGTCGCTGCACACGATCATCCGCGCGCAGGGCGGCTTCCCGTGGGACTGGTTCATGTTCCAGACGCCAATGGGCTTCGCGGCGTTCTTCGTGCTCTTTCTCGCGCTGCTGGCCGAGGGCAACCGCACGCCGTTCGATCTTCCCGAGGCTGAGAGCGAGCTCGTCAGTGGCTACAACACCGAGTACTCGGGCATTCGCTTCGGCTACTTCTTCCTCGCCGAGTGGGGAAACCTCTGGGTGATGTCGGCGCTGGTGACGACGCTGTTCCTGGGCGGGTGGCAGGTGCCGGGGGTCTCGATGACCCAGGTGTTCGCGTGGGAACAGGCGGACGCGGTGCCGGCGTGGTTCTTCGCGGCGTCGCTGCTCGTGTTCTGCACGAAGGTGGTCGTGCTGGTGAACGTGATCATCTGGATTCGCTGGACGCTGCCGCGCTTCCGCGTCGACCAGATGATGTCGCTGTGCTGGAAGTGGCTGGTGCCGATCGCGCTGGGCTGCCTCGTGCTCGCGGCGGCGACGGAAGTGGCGAGCTTCGAGATCTTCGGTGCCTCGGCCCGCCTTCAGGCGCCCCTGACCTCGGTGCGGGGCGTGCTGCACTTCGTCTTCTTCGTCGCGACGGGCGGAATTCCCGTGGTGCTCTTCGCCCGGAAAGTCGCGCGCAACATTCGCCTCACCGGTGAACGCGCCGACCTGGGGAACTGGTGATGTCGATCAAGGAAGCCGTTACCAGCGTGTGGGAAGGCATGAGCATCACGCTCTCGTACATGTTTCGCCGGCCCATCACCGTGCAGTACGCGGGGCCAGAAACGTCGCAGCAGTCGATTCAACACGCGCTGCCGGCGCGGTACCGCGGGCTGCTCGAGGTCGACATGGACACGTGCACCGCGTGCCAGGCGTGTGAACGCGCGTGCCCGATCAACGTGATCGCGATCGAAGTCGAGAAGGATCCGGCGAACCCGAAGCAGCGCGTGATGACCCGGTTCGACATCGATGCGGGCAAGTGCATGTTCTGCGGGCTCTGCGTCGAGCCGTGCCCGACGGGGTCGATTCAACACTCGCGCGAGTTCGAGGCGAGCCAGGTGAACCTCGAAAACCTCGTGCTGCGGTTCGTGAAGCCCGAGGCGCCGGCGTTGCCCTATCGGCCGACCAAGGGGGCGACGGCCTACCCGCGGCGGGTGCTGGGTGAGATCACGCGAGAGCTGATCAAGCGCTGGGACACTCCGCCACCGCCATTCAAAACCGAGTAGTCTCGCGGCCCTTCGTGAACGTCACCTGCGCCAAATGCAGCAAGACGTACGCGCTGCCCGATGCCGCGTTCGTGCCCGGCGTGCACGTGCGGGTGCGGTGCAAGGGCTGCCAGAACATCTTCGAGGTGAAGCCGCCCGAACGGGAACCGTCGATCGCCGCCGCGCCCGCCGAATACGACGCGCTGCAAGAGGTGTCGGCCTCAGCGGTGTCGGACCCGGCGCTGCCGCCCGGTGAGATCACGAAGTACTTCATCGCGCAGTCGGGCGCGTCGAAGCGGAACCCGGCGTGGAAGGTTGCGCTCTTCGTGGTGCTCGGCATCGGGCTGCCGACGGGCACGCTGTACGTGCTGTCGACGCTGGGCGGGGTGAAGCTCAACGTCACGCGCACCAACGCCGATGGCGAACAGGTGCAGGAACCCTTCTTCTCGGGCGCGGGCGTGTCGGGCCTCAAGGACATGCTGACTGGCGAAGAATCGCGGCGGCGCGCGGCGGCGGCGGAAGTAAAGGCGAAGAAGCAGGCGCTTGCCCTGCCGGCGCAGAACAACCCGTCGACAGGCGTGCTCGACGACAACGACCGCAAGGGCAGCACGATGGGTGCGATCGCGAAGGGGAATCCCGACTTGATTGGCAACAGTGGCCCGGGCGCGGTGGGCGCGATGCGAAAGGACGCGGCGCCGAAGCTGCGCGGCATCGACGCCGTTGCGCCGGCGCCTGCGACGGGGGGCGGGCTCGATGATGGGGTGGCGGCGAAGGTGGTCGCGCAGTCGCAGCCGGCGTTTCAAGGGTGCATCGAAGAAGGCCTGAAGCGGAACCCGGGCATGCGGGTCGGCAAGGTGTCGATCGTCGTGCAGGTGGCGAAGTCGGGCGTCGTGAAGTCGGCGGCGATCCTTCCCAGGCTCCACGAGGGCAGCAACTGGGGTGCGTGCCTGATGTCACGGGCGAAGCGCATGGTCTTCCCGCCGTTTCAAGGCGACGACGAAGCAGAAGTGCAGGTGCCGCTGGTGGTCGGCCTCGGCATCTGACGCATCACTTCACCATGCCGGCGAGATCGAGCGTCGCGAGCACGAAGTCAGGCTGTTCCTTGAGCACCGCCTCGAGCTCTTTCTTCGCCGTCGCCTTGTCCTTCTTGTCGATCGCCGCAAGCCCGCGCGAATAGCCCAGGGCCACCTTGAGGTTCGACTTCGCGGGCCGGGCCGGCACGTCGCGGTTCGCCTTCTGCGCAGCGGCGGGCGTCGGTGGAATCTTGGCCGTGAGCTCCTTCGTCAGCTTCGTGACGAGCTCGGCCTCGAGGTCGAAGAAGGAATCGGGAGGCCCAACGGCCCGGGCGGACCCGACGGTCGCCGTCGTCTCGACGTTCACGAGCCGCGTGGTGAGCTGCATTTTCCCCAGCACGACCATGTAGCCACCGATGAGCACGTACTGCGCGCCGAGGATCTTGCCGACCTTCACCGCGGTCTCGGGGTCGACCTTCTTCGTCTCGTTCAGCTTCAGCTCATCGAAGATTTCCTGCATTCGCGCGCGTTCGACCAGGGTGACGGCCGGGTGGTTGACGAGGTCGGTGATGAGCATCTGCGCAAGGCCCTTCTTCAGCGCTTCGAGCTCGCCGTCCTTCTGGTCGTAATCGAAGTAGAGGATCGCGAGGGTGGGGCGTGCCGCCGCGCCGCTGGCGAGGCTGAAGAGGCAGCAGAGCAGGGTGAGGAACCGGGGCATGGGAGCCCACGTTACACGGTCGACTCGACGGATCTCTGAAGGTAGAAGGCGCGCCGTGTTCAACCCCGGGGATGCGCTGTTCTACGTCGTGGCGATCGCGGTGATCGTCTGCGCCGCCGGCGTGGCGTTCTCGAAGAACATTCTGCACGCGGCGCTCTACCTTCTGGGCGCGTTGCTCGGCGTCGGCGGGGTGTTCGTCTTCCTGTCGGCCGACTTCCTCGCCGTGACCCAGCTGATGATCTACGTGGGCGGCGTGCTGGTGCTGATTCTCTTCGCGGTGATGCTCACGCAGCGCATTGGCGACCGAGAGCAGTCGAACCCGAGCAAGGGCGTCTTCGGAGGCGCGCTGGTGCTGCTCGGCCTGCTCGGCGTCTTCTCGTGGCTCGCGACGACCCTGCGGTGGCCGGCCCCCAGCGGCAAGGTGCTCGACACCACCACCGAACGCATCGGCGACCTGCTGCTGGGCCACTGGCTGATCGTCTTCGAAGTCATCTCGTTGCTGCTGCTGGCAACCCTGGTCGGGGCCGTCGTCGTCGCGCGCCGCGAGCCCACGGCATGACGCCCG
>JAYUXE010000851.1:0-3762 GCA_043753165.1 Archangiaceae bacterium
GCAGCCCAGCTCGGGTCCCAGCTGAACCGTTGGCTCAAGCCGAAGTGAGCGCCATCGGCCGCATCGTGCTGGCCCCGATGGAAGGGGTGGCCGACGACATCCTTCGCGATGCGCTGACGCAGATTGGCGGCTTCGACTGGTGTGTCACCGAGTTCGTGCGCGTGCAGGATCTGCCGGTGCCTGAGAAGGTGTTTCGCCACCTGTGCCCCGAGCTGAACAATGCAGCGAAGACCCCGTCGGGGACTCCCGTTCGCGTGCAGCTGCTGGGCTCGGACCCCGACAGCCTCGCCTTCAACGCCGCCGGCCTCGCCGCGATGAACCCGTGGGGCATCGACCTGAACTTCGGGTGCCCCGCGAAGACCGTGAACCGGCACCGCGGTGGAGCCGCCCTGCTCGGTGAGCCCCAACTTCTGCACGACATCCTCCGCGCCGTTCGCGCCGCCGTGCCGCCTGCGATGATGGTCACCGCGAAGATGCGCCTCGGCATCCTCGACGAGAACCTCGCGATCGACTGCGCCCAGGCCCTGGCCACGGGTGGCGCGCAAGAGCTCGTCGTCCACGCCCGCACCAAAGCCGACGCGTACCGCCCGCCCGCGAAGTGGCACTGGCTCGAGCGCATTCGGAACGCCGTCTCGATTCCCGTCATCGGCAATGGCGACGTCTTCACCGTGGCCGACTACCACCGCCTGCGCGACACGACCGGCTGTGTCGACGTGATGATTGGCCGCGGCGCCGTGTCGGATCCGTTCATCGCCCAAAGAATCCGCGGGCAGCGCGCGTTCGACCCGACGCCCGACGACTGGGAAGAGCTGAAGCCGCTGGTGATCTGGTTCTGGAAGCAGGTGTCCGCGCGGCACGCGTACAACCCGAAGCGCGCGGCGGGCCGCTTGAAGATGTGGCTCAACCCGCTGCGCCGCACCTACGCCGGGGCCGAGGCGCTGTTTCAGACGATTCGCGTGGTCGACGATGCGAGCGAAATCGACCGGGCGGCGCTATCCATGGTCGCGTGAGCCAACTTCCGAAAATTCCCCTCTCGGTGCTCGAGTTGGCCAGCGTCGGCGTCGGCTCGACGGTTCGCCAGTCGTTGCTCAACATGATCGACCTCGCCCAGCACCTCGAGGCCAAAGACTTCAATCGCTTCTGGCTCGCCGAGCACCACAACATGCCGGGCATCGCGAGCTCGGCGCCGTCGATTCTCATCGGCCAGGTTGCGGCGGCGACGAAGAAGATTCGGGTCGGGTCGGGTGGGGTGATGCTGCCGAACCACGCGCCGTTGGTGGTGGCCGAGCAGTTCGGCACGCTCGAGGCGCTGTTTCCGGGGCGCATCGATTTGGGGCTCGGCCGCGCGCCGGGTACGGACCAGGCAACCGCGCGCGCGCTGCGGCGAAGCGAAGACGCGCTGTCGGCCGACGACTTTCCGGAACAGCTGGGCGAGCTGATTGGCTTCTTCAAGGGCACCTGGCCCAAAGATCACCCGTACGAACACATCACCGCGGTGCCGGGCCTGGGCCACGGGCCGCCGATCTGGCTGCTCGGTTCCAGCGGCTACAGCGCGCAGGTCGCCGGTGCGTTGGGGTTGCCGTTTGCGTTCGCGCACCACTTCAGCGCCGAGAACACGTTGCCGGCGCTCGCGCTGTATCGAAAGAACTTCCGGCCGTCGGCGATCCTCGACAAGCCGTACGCGATGATTGCGCTGCAGGTCATCTGCGCCGAGACGGACGAGAAGGCGAGCTACCTCGCGGGGCCGATTTCGTTGTCGTTCTTGCGATTGAGGGAAGGGCGGCCCGGGATGTTGCCGACGCCCGAAGAAGCGGCGGCGTTTCCGTACTCGGTGGGCCAGCGTGCGGCGATCGCGCAGCGGCAGGCCGACCAGGCGGTGGGCTCTCCCGAGTCGGTGAAGAAGCGGCTTGCCGAGCTGCTGGCGGCGACGAAAGCGGACGAGCTGATGGTGACCACACTCGTTCACGACCACGCGGATCGCGTGAAGTCATACGACCTGCTGCACGCACTCTTCAGCCCCACTTGAGATCATTCGCCCCAGGGGCTTCAGCGACTGCGGGGCTCGGACGCTTGGCCCCGGGGTTGCTGATCAGCCCGTGTCCAACGCTCCGATGACGCGTCCTTCGCAGCCGTACCTCGTGCCCCAGACGGCCCAACCGGCGCGTGGTCTCGACAAGCTGCGGGCGAAAATCGCGAACAACCTGCACCTGGGCATCGGTGCCTTTGCGAAGAAGGGTTTCGACTTCGTCGCGGCGACGGCCCGCAGCCACTACGTCTTTCGTGAAGTGAACGGGCTGGGCGTCGGAGTGCGGGTCTCGGGGCTGGCTCCGAAGATCAGCAACTCCGGCGGGCGGATTTTTCTCGGCGACGATGTGATCTTCGACTCGAAGGTGACTCCCATCTACCTCGAGCTGACGCGCGACGCGGTGCTGCGCATCGGCGAGCAGACGTACGTCAATGACGGGGTCTGGTTCGGCTGCACGGGCGCGATCACCGTCGGCGCGCGCTGCCTCATCGGCCCCGGCGTTCGCGTCTTCGACAACAGCTACCACGGGCTCTACCAGCGCCGCGTTCGTCCGAACGTGCGCCCGGTGAAGATCGAAGACGACGTGTGGATTGCGACCAACGCGATCATTCTCGCTGGCGTCACCATTGGTCGCGGCGCCGTCGTCGGTGCCAACAGCGTCGTCTCGCACGACGTACCGCCGTACACGATTGTGGCCGGGTCTCCGGCGAAGGCCATCAGCGCGCTCGACGCCAAGATCTTCGAAGCGTCCGAGCAGATGTGGTCGCGCCGCAGCTGAAGAAAGGTTCCCGTTCACCCCTCGACCGTTCGAGGGATGAACCGAAAGGTCTCTTTCAGCTGCGAAGACCCTTGAGCAGCGACGACATGTCGTCGGCGTGCTCTTCCTCGAGGGCGAGGATGCCTTCGAGCATGGTGCGGGTGGTCGAGTCGCGGTCGCCAATCCACTGAATCATTTCGCGGTAGGTCTCGATCGCGATGCGTTCGGCGACGAGGTCTTCCTTGATCATCTCGCGCAGATTCGACCCCGGCACGTACTCGCTGTGCGAACGGGTCGCGAGGCCCGCGGGATCCAGGTTCGGCTCGCCGCCGAGCTCGACGATGCGCTTCGCCAACTGGTCGGCGTGGCCCTGCTCTTCGAGCGCGTGCTGCTTGAACTCGCTCTTCACGGCTTCGGACTCGATGCCCTCGGCCATGAAGTAGTGGCGCTTGTACCGCAGCACGCACACGAGCTCGGTCGCGAGCGCGCCGTTCAGCATCTCGCACACGGCCTTCGTCTCGATTTGGTAGTCGGCCGTCACCGCGCCCCCTTCGATGTTCTGGCGCGCGCGCTCACGCACCGCCTTCACGTCAGAGAGAAAGGCTTTGGGAGACGTCGATTCGGCAGCGGCCTGGGCGTTTTTGTTCATGGTGCTCGCCCGTTACCGCAACACGCATGCCGCACTTTTGCCCATGAGAGCGACCCGAACGCCGCGTGGCATTGCGCCTCACGTGGGATCAGCTTGGAGCCGGCGGACGCTGCGACCTGCGCCAATCCAACTGATTTGCCACCACCGCCTCGAGCAGGGTGTGCATCTGGTCCGAAGGCGTGTGATCCGTCACGTGCACGAACCCCGCCGTCGTCTCCTTCGTCCCGCCAAACGCGTCCGCCAGATTGAAGCCGAGGTAGTTGCACAGGTAGGCGCTGCGGTCGGGCGTGTACGCCGGGTCGGACTTGCTGGTGCCGACCTCGCGCTGCG
>JAYUXE010000852.1:0-3761 GCA_043753165.1 Archangiaceae bacterium
CGCCACCAACACGGCCAGCGCGCCCGCAACGGCGGCAGCCAGCCGCTTCTGCCGCGCCGGGTCGACCTCGAGCTCCCACGTCTGAAACATCATCGCGGCGAGGATCTACGGTCGCGCCATTTCAAACGCGTGAAGTCCGCGTTCCAAGCGAGTCACCGTTGGGTGGCATCGCCGTGACACGCGTCATCGAGAAGTGACTTTGCCGTCATGCCCGTGCCGTCGAGGTTGCCTAAGAGACGCCGCATGCAACGAATCTTGATCTGCGATGACGAGCCTGACCTCGCTGGCCTGGTCGAGTTGAACCTGAAGAGCGCCGGCTTTGCCGTCGACGTCGTCTATCGCGGCGAGGCGGTGCTGCTGATGGCGAAGGCGCGCAAGCCCGACCTCGTTCTGCTCGACCTGATGCTCCCAGACATCTCGGGCGGCGAAGTGTGCAGGCGACTGAAGGGGGACCCTTCGACGGCGGAAGTGTTGGTGTTGATGCTGACGGCGCGAGGGGAAGAAACCGAACGCGTCAAAGGCTTCGAGGCCGGGGCCGACGACTACGTCACCAAACCATTCAGCGTTCGAGAGCTGGTGCTTCGGGTTAAAGCACTGGTGAGGCGACAGGCGACGGGCCCCGCGGTCGTGCTCGAGCTCGATGGCCTCCGGCTCGACCTCACGGCACACCGCGCGTTTGTTCGGGGCACCGAAGTGACGTTGACGGCGCTCGAGTTCAAGCTGCTGCACCACTTCCTCGCGAACCCCGGGCGGGCACAGTCGCGTGAACGGCTGCTGCGCGAGGTCTGGGGCGTGTCGAGCCTGCTCGAGACCCGCACCGTCGATTCACACATGATGCGGCTGCGCGACAAGCTCGGGGACGCGCGCGACACCGTCGAGACAGTGCGCGGCGTCGGTTACCGGCTGAACGACAGCGCTACCGGCCGTGGAACTCGCGAACCTGCTTGAACTGCAGGTTCCCGTTGGGCAGCACCTTGATTTCCATGTCGAGCGACAGCGGCTTCTGGGTGTCGAGCCAGACTTCGTTGCAGTTGCCGCCGGGGTAGTACGCAGGCTTCGCCTTGCAGTAGGCGATTTCCAGCTTCTTCGCGATCTCGACGATCTCGACCATGCGGGCATTGGTGAGAATGTTGGTCGTCATCACCGGATCCGCGACGGTCGGCTTCGCGTAGCGCGTGGTCGAGAAGCGCGGCGGGCGGCCCGCATCCGAGAACGAGGCCACGTCGAACTCGGTGAGGGTGCCGGGCAGCGGGTTCGTCACCAGGTTCTCGCCCTTCTGCACCGACAGCGTGTAGCCGTACACCGCGTCCGTGCCGACGACGCGCGTCACGAGCACGAGGTTCGCCTGCTCTTCGCCGTACGAAGGGTTCACCGCGATGCCCATGCCCGCGGTCGCGTGATCGAGGCGCGCGAACGAACGTTCGACCAGCGCGCGCGGATTCCACAGGCTCGCGTAGACGGCCTTGATGCCGCACTGCACCGACTTCGGCTTCACCTTGAGCTTGGTGACGACGCCGTCGGTCTCGCTTTCGATTCGGCACGACAAGTCGGCATTGTCGGCCTTCGTCGACTCGATCGCGAACGAGTCGTAGAGGCCGGCGCCGTTGAAGTTGGCGATGTCTTCCGACGTGGCGCTCGAACGGAACTTGAAGTTGATGATGCCCGGCGTCACCGCGTTGAGGCGGGCCGTGACGTCCGTCACCAGCGCGGGCGGAACGTACGCCTTCATGAACGTCGCCTGCACTGCGGCCGCCTGGGTGTTGCGTTCGGCGGGCGACAGCGTCCCCGACTTCTCGGCGGCGATCAGCGCTTCGACCATCGTCTTCAGCGCGGCGTTCTGCGGGGCCGCCATCAGGTCGCGGTAGTACTTCACCGGAATGCCGAAGCCGCGCGGGCTCAGGTCGTAGCCCGTTGCCGAGCTGACGGTGCCGTACGTGCCGGCGCGGCCCAGCGTACCGGCGAGCAGGCCGAGGCCGTTGCTCTTGCCACCGTGCGTCTTCGAGAAGTTGAAGCACAGCGACGACATCACGGGGCAAAGCTCGTCGAAGCTCAGCAGGCGCGAGTCATCGGCAATCGGCAGCGGCAGCCACGGGCCGCTGAGCTTCTCGGCCAGCTTCGCGGCGATGATTTCCGGCGTGGTCGGTTCCAACGTGAAGCCTTCGTTGGTGACGGTGAGGTGCACCGGCTTGTCGGCGTACGCGGCGAGCACCGCGTGGGTGAGGCTCGCGTCGCGCAGCACCATGTTCGGGGTGTTGCGTTCCTTCGCCTTCAGGTTCACGTGGGAATTCACGTCCTGGTACGCCTTCGTGATGGTGCCGGCGACGACAGAAAGGTCGAGCGGCAAATCATCGAACACCGGGATGTCGGTCGGGCGCAGCGTGTTCGAATCCGCGGGGAAGATCTTCAGATAGCCCCACGCCTGGCCGTTGTTCAGCGCGACGTATTTGATGTCGCCCAACACCTGGTCGATTGTCTTCAGCTCGATGCCCAGCGCGGCCGCCTGCGCGCCGATTCGGGCGAACGTCTGCTGCGGCCCCATCGCGACGAACATCAGCTTCACGCCGGGAATCGCGATCGCCGCCTTCACTGCCTTCAGGCCTTCGAGCAGCGTCTCTTCCGCGATGACGTCGTCCGGGTAGAACTGAATCGCGTGCGTCAGCGTCTGCGCGTCGCCGAGCTTGTACGTCTGCACCGTGCCCGCGAAGAACCGCTTGGGGTTGGTGAAGTAGGTCGAGTCGTTGAACGACTCGACCGTCTCGGACACGCCGCACTGCTTTTGCGCGAAATAGAAATGGTACTTCGCGTAGTCCGGCACCTTGCCGCCGACCGTGTAGTTGCCGTTGAAGAAGTGAACGACCTTCGCGGCCGGCGAGCGGTTGTCGACCAGGAACTTGCCCGAACGGCCCGAGCTGCTCAGGCCCCCGCCCGGCGTCGAGAACGCAGTGAAGCTCGCCACGTCGAGCTGGGTCACCGACAACACCTGCGCTGTTCCGGGCAGCTCGACCACGAGGCGCGCCGTCGACGCCGAATATCCGAAGAGGTTGAAATACACGCGGTCACCCGCGGCGACGGTGATGGCGGCCGTCTCGACCGCGGTCGAACCTTCCGATTTCACGTCGTACGAGGCCGGCGTCGCGGCAGCGTTCTTCTTCAAATAGAGGTCCGCGTCGCCCGTGCCCGTCGACCTGAAGGTGAGCTTGCCCGCAGCGGTCGCGGTGTAGCTGCCCGTCTTGCTGGTGCCCTTCGCAATCGAGGTGCTCGCGACGAGCTCGAGGGTCGTCGTCTGGGCCGCGGCGTCAGGCGAGACGAGGTCGAGCTTCACGGAGGACGCCGCGTAGCCGTAGACGAGCCAGTGCACCGCGTCGCCCGCCGCGACGCTGATGCGCGCTTCTTCGTTGCTGTTCGGACCTTCGGACTTCTGGCCAGCAGCCGTCGTCGTCGGCGCGCTGCCCTTCTGCAGGTAGAGGTCGACGTCGCCGGTGCCCGTGGTGCGGAAGACGAGCTCGCCTGCGACGCTCGCAGTGAACACGCCGCGCTTGCTGACGCCCCTGGCGATGGCCGTCGTCGGGAAGAGCACCGTGTTCAGCGCGCTGTCGTCGCTGCCCGTTGCGTCCCTGGCGAGCTCGACGTCGGCAGTGGAATCACCGCACCCGGCGAGCAGAGAAAGAGAGAGGACGGCGAGGCTGAGGCGAAACATGCGGCACTCCGGAAAGGTGGTTCGAGGTGTGCCCTTATCCGACCTATGCGCAGATGCCCAGCCC
>JAYUXE010000853.1:0-3751 GCA_043753165.1 Archangiaceae bacterium
GCCGCCGGCTCGCACTCGAGGATGAACAGCGACTGGCCGGGCTCGATCATCGAGCCGAAGCGAATGCGGTCGAGGATCATCGCGTGCATCGGCTCGATCGCGCGGATGATGGTGTTCGAGATGAGCTTGGGCTTGATGCGGTCGGCTTCCGACGCGCCCATCGCCTTGAGGATCTCGTCGCCTGCGCTGCGAACCTCGCCCTTGTCCTCGCTGTGCACCTCGAGCATGCCGTACGCGCGCTCGACGACGAGGGTGGCAGGCTGAACCGAGGTCTGCTTCAGAGCGACGTCGATCAGGCTGTGAATCGCCATTCCGGGGGCGATTTCGACGAACAGGGAAGCGACGCCAGGAACAGGATAATAGCCGCGGCAGGTGGTGCAGATGTGCGCGGCGAGTTGAGGCTGAAGCGAATCGAGAAAGACGTACGCTCTAAGCGACGTGGCCAATTGGGGACTTCCTCCAGAGGCCGACGGTTTAGAAGCTCGCAGCGACGTTGACAAGCACGCGTTTTCTATCGGCATATCCGCCCCAACGTGTTGCTCGCCCTGCCATTGATCGCCGCGCTGTCTCTTTCGGGGCTCGACAAATCACCGTCGCCCTGGTTCCTGCCGCGCTACGCGGCCGTGGGGGCGTACGCAGGAAAGGGCGTGTTCTCGCCGACCGTGCGCGTCGGCTGGGAAGTGGCGTTGATCGAACAGAAGACCGAGTTCGTGATTGCCCTGGAGCTCGGCCCATCGTTCGGCCTCTTGCGTCCGCGCGACGTGCTCGACACCTACCAGCACACGGTTCTGGGCGGGTTCGGCCTTCGCCCGCGCCGCGGCGCGAGGTTGCACTGGGGGCTGACGGTGATGGCGGGGCCGGTGATCTATGGCGGCCACTTCGCTGACCCGCTGTTGACGGAAGAGCGCGTGAATGGCGTGGTCGACATCCGCGGGCAGGCAGGGGTGGACCTCGGGCGTGTCGTGCTCGCGGCGTACCTGGGCTACACGCAGCCGTTCAGCGTCAACCCGAACTTCGCCGCAGTGGGCTTCGTCGGAGGCTTCAACTTCGGCGTGCTGGTCAACTGGCGATGAAGGGTTTTTCCGACCTTCATCTGCACCTCATCCCCGCGGTCGATGACGGCTGCCGGACGATCGAAGACTCGCTGGCGATGGCAAAGGCGCTGGTGGAATTGGGGTTCGTGGCGGCCGCTCCGAGCCCGCATCACCGGCCGGAATATGCGAGCGCAGACGTGGCGGCGGTTCGGCTCGGCGAGCTGAAGGCGGCCCTGACGGCCGCGAACGTTCCTCTGCAGCTGCACGTGAATGCCGAGCACTTCTTCCTCGACGAAGGCTTGATGCTCGGGCTCGCGACAGCGAGGAAGATTGGCGGCCAGACGCTGCTGGTCGAGGCGCCGTACACGTCGGGCCTGCCGATGCTGCGCGAGATCATCTTCCGGATGAAGTTGAAGGGCGTGACGCCGCTGATCGCGCACCCCGAACGTTGTCTCGAGTTCGAAAAGAAGGGCAGCGCCGAGGCCGCCGTGCACGCCGGAGCGCTGCTTCAGCTCGACATCGGCGCCCTCATCGGTCGCTACGGAAAGACGGCGCAGAAGCTCGCGAAGGGGTTTCTCGACCAGGGGCTGTACGCGGTGGCGGCCACCGATCTGCATTCGCCGGTAGGCGCCGTCGCCTGGGTCGGCGAGTCGATTGCCGCGCTGCGGAAGGGTTGGGGAGAGAAGGCGGTCGTTTCGCTGCTGACCGATAACCCTGCTGCGTTGCTGCGCGGCGAAGCGCTGGCCTGATATAGGCGCGCCACAACGTGAAGAAGTTTCTCAAATTCGCGATCAGCATCGGGATCACCGCGGTCTGCTTCTGGTGGACGTTCAAGGACGTTCGCGGCGAAGAGATGTTCGCGTCGATTCGCCACGCCAACTACTGGATGATCGTCCCGTACCTCGGCGTGTTGGGGGTGATTCACCTCGCCCGCACGCTGCGGTGGGGCAACCTGCTGTCGGGCATTCAGCAGCTGAAGTTCCGGCCGTTGAACGAGGCGTCGGGAATCGGCTTCATGATGTTGATCGTGCTGCCGTTTCGAATGGGCGAGTTCGCGCGGCCGTTCTTGATCGCTGAACGCAGCACGATTCGGCGCAGCCCAGCAATGACGTCGGTGGTGTTCGAACGCATCGTCGACGGCATCATCATGGCGGTGATGTTGCGTGCGCTGCTGTTCTTCGTGCCCAACGATCACGGGCAGATCGATCGCATCCTCGTCGGCGCGAACCTGATGTTCGCGGTGTTCACCAGTGGCCTTGCGTTTCTGATCTTCGCGCGCTGGCAGCACGATCGCGCGGTGCGGTTGATCGCGGCGACGGCAGGCCGGATCTCGCCTGCGCTTGGCGACAAGGTCGCCCACGTCGTCGACGGCTTCGTCGGAGCGATGAAGCAGCTTCCCGACGCCAGGAACCTCTCGCTCTTCTTCTTCTGGACGCTGGTGTACTGGTTCGCGAACGGCGCCGGCATCGCGCTGCTGTCGCAGGCGTTCAACTGCGCGGGTGAGGCGGCAGGCAGCACGTGCGTGCCGATGTCGCTGACCTTGTTTCAGGGGTTCGTGGTGCTCGGCGTGTTGATCGTCGGCCTGATGATTCCCGCGGCGCCCGGCAGCGCGGGCACCTTTCAGGCGTTCATCATTCTCGGCATCGCTGTGTTCCTGCCGCACGAAGTGGTCAACAGCAGCGGCATCGCGTTCGCGAACCTGTTGTGGATCACGCAGATCGCGCAGCAACTGGCGGTCGGCCTGGCCTTGATGAGCCTGTCGGGGCGCAGCTTCGGCAAGCTCGCGCACAACCTCGAAGCGGACAAGATGGCAGCCGAGGAGGCGCGTTAAATGGGAAGCATTGGCATCGACCCGGTGGCGCTGGTGGTGGTGGGCATCGCGTTCGTGATTGGTCAGATCCGCACCGTGCCGCCGGCGGTTCGTTTCTTCACCATGGGCGCGGCCCTGGGCTTCGTCGGCGTGTACCGCCTGACGCAGGGCTACCGGGACACCCTGAATCTGGTGATCATCGGCATCTGCCTCGCGCTCGCGGTGTGGAACGTGGTGAAGGGCCTGCGGTACCGCAGCCTCTAGAAAAGGAAGGCGTAGGTGATCGCGGCGTCGAACGCTGCGGCGAAGCGCTGCTTCTCGAAGTCCCACCAGACGTAGCTGACGTTGTTGTAGACGCCCGCCGTCGCGCGCAGGGCGAGGCCGACTTCGTGGCGCCGGCTCTCGCCGAGGCGGATCGCGAACGGCACTTCGATGCCCATGCGCAGCGACCAGAAGCCCCAGAAGAAGATCAGGCCGGCGCCGATCGAGAAGCGCGGCGTGAGGTGAAAGCGGTACGCGAACAGCGACTCGCCGGCGACTGTGTCGGGCAGGCCGCCGCTGAGCTCCAGCTGGGCGATCGCTTCCTGGTGGCCGAACGTGCGGACGCTGACGAAGGCGATGAGGCCGCTCTGCACGAGGAGAAAGGGCGTCGTCGCCTGCTGCATCAGGCCCCCGTGCGCACGCAGGCCGAGACCGAAGTGGACGCGCTTGTGTTCGCCCTGCCACTGGTTCGGGTCGACCTCGGGGTCGGGAGGCAGCGGCTCGGGGAACTGCGCCAGCGTGGCGAGCAGGACCAGGGTGATCGTCAAAGGTCTTGCATGCCGACGGACCCGAAGCACATCTCGTCGGCAGTGCCTTCACCGTACGTGACGGGGGTCGTCCCCATGTTCTCGTAGTTGCAGCGAAC
>JAYUXE010000854.1:0-3746 GCA_043753165.1 Archangiaceae bacterium
ATGGGTGCGATTCGTGGCTGCTACGAGCGCGGCCTGAAGAAGAACCCCCGCCTCGAAGGAAAGCTGCTCGTGCAGTTCGAGATCGCGGCCGATGGCGCCGTGCCGTCGGCGGTCGCGGCCGAGCCCTTCTTCGACGACTGGGTCAGCGAGTGCGTGATGAAGCAGTTTCGCGGCCTGAAGTTTCCGGCGCACGGCGGGGCGACGGTGAAGGTGAAGTACCCGATCGTCTTCACCCTGCCGCGCTGATGTTCGGGTTCCTGCGCCGCCGGCGCCTCGGCCGCCGGCCCATGCCCGAGTCGTGGGCACCGATCATCGCGCAGCGCTTTCCGTTGCTCGCGCACCTGGAACGCTTTCGGCTGCAGCTCAAGACGTTTGCCTTCGACAAAGACTGGGTCGGCGCGGGCGGCCTGACGGTCACCGACGAGATGAAGGTGGTCGTCTCGGGGCAGGCGGCGCGGCTGACACGGAACCTCGACCTCGCGCTCTACGACAAGCTGAAGACGATCATCTTGTATCCAAGCCACTACAAGCACCCCGGCAGCGACGACATCGTGTTCGGCGAAGCGCACCACTGGGGCCAGGTGGTCTTGAGCTGGGACGCGGTGCGATCGGGCCTCGCGAACCCCGGTGATGGCCACGACACGGCGATTCACGAGTTCGCCCACGTGCTCGACGCGGCCGACGGCGCGTTCGACGGCACGCCCGAGCTTCATTCCAGCCGCGACTACCAGGCGTGGACCCGCGTCTTCTCGCAGCGCTACTTCGCCCTGCGCGAACACCCCAACAAGAACGTGCTGCGTCCTTATGGAGCGACCAACGAAGCCGAGTTCTTCGCCGTCGCCACCGAGGCCTTCTTCGAGAAGCCCGTGCAGTTGAAGCAGAAGGCGCCCGACTTGTACGAAGAGCTGCAGCGCTACTATCGGGTCGACCCATGCCCGCGTTGATTCTCGGGCTGGCGGGGCGCTTCTGAATCTGGCAGGAGTCGCCCCCGTGAAGCTCCCCAACCGCCTGCTGCTGCTCTTCGTCGTCCTCGGCTTTTCCGTGGGGTGCGATCAGGCGACGAAGCACATCGCGAACACGACGCTGAAGGGCGCTCCGATGAGATCGTATCTGGGCGACACCTTCCGGCTCGCGTGGGCGACGAACGAAGGCGCGTTTCTGTCGCTGGGCGCGAACCTGCCCGACGACATGCGGTTCTTGATTCTCACGGTCGCGGTCGGCCTGCTGCTGCTGGGCATCGTCATCTTCACCGCGGCGAGCGCGACGCTGAACAACTTGCAGGTCTCGGGCTACGCGATGATCGCCGGCGGCGGCCTGTCGAACTGGGTCGACCGCGCGCGCAACGAAGGCTCGGTCGTCGACTTCATGAACCTGGGCATCGGGCGCCTGCGCACCGGCATCTTCAACATCGCCGACCTCGCGATCATCGCCGGCATCCTCTTTCTGCTCTACGCAGGGTGGAAGGACGACCAGGCCGAGAAGAAACGCAAAGCCCTCGAGACGCCTGCGTCGCCGTCGTAGTCGGACGTTGAGATGGGCCGCGGGCGCTACAGCGCCGACTCGGCCCGCACCTGAAACTTCACCTCGCCGAGCGCGCGTTCTTCGCCGGGCGAATGCACCGACAAGACGTGGGCCCCGCGGGAAGCCGGAATGCGGGTCGTGAACGGCGGCCGCAGCACCTGGGCGACCACGCCATCGACCCGAATCTCGAGGGCGCCCTGCCCCGGGTTCGCGCGGACGCGCACCGGAATCGCCTGGTCGGCCAGCGGCAAATCAGAGAGCAGCACGAACTCGTCCCCGTTGCTGGGAAACAGAATCCGCGGCGCCTCGCCTTCGACGCCCCCACCGCGGCACGCGGCCGCGAGCCACGGCTCATCGGCGAGCCCCTGCGCCTGCGCCCAGTCGTAATAGTCGACGCCCAGGTCGACGAGCCGCCCCTGGCGCGCCTCGAGCTGCAGACACTTTGCCGCGAGCTCAGGCGGAAGCTTCGGCGACGACGCATCGTGCATCTGGCAGCGCTCGACGGGCTCGGTGCCGCGCGTGAAGTGCTCTTCCATCTGCGCCGGACAATGGGGCCCCGCCAGCCGCCCCGACAGCGGGCAGATGTGCGCCGTCGTCAAACCGCGCTCATCCACCAGCGGCGCCGGCGTGATCCCTTCCATCGCTTCCGTCATCACGCGCCGGAAGATCGGCCCCGCGCCCGTGATGCCCGACACACGCACCATCGGAGCACCGTCGAAGTTTCCCGCCCAGACCGCGACCGTGCGTTCGTGCGTGAACCCCACCGTCCAGTTGTCCGAATACCCTTTGCTGGTGCCCGTCTTCGCCGCGGTCGGAAACGGCAACCGCAGCGCATTGTCGAGGCCGAACGCCCGCGCGCGCGCCGCGTTGTCCGAGAGCACATGGCTCACCAGGGCCGACGCCTGTTGTTGAGCGAACCGTCGAGGCTTCAACTCATCCGGCACTTCGAGCTCCGTCCCATCGGCGCGCCACGCCTGCAGCACCGGGCGCAGCGGGCGAACGACTCCACCCTGCGCGAGGCCGCGATACGCGCGCGCGGCTTCCCACAACGAGACCTCACCATTTCCCAACACGAGCCCCAGCCCGTAGTGCTCGGCCGACGCAGTCAAGGAAGCGAACCCAGCGCGCCGCAGCAGGTTCAGCAGCGGCTGCGCGCCAATCGCCTCGGCCACCTTCACCGCCGGCACGTTGTAGCTGTTGGCCAGCGCCTCTCGCGCGCGCACCGGCCCGTGCGTCTTGCGGTCGTAGTTCTTCGGCGACCACGTGCCCTTCTGCGCCGTGAAGTGCGTCTCCAAATCCGCAATCACCGTCGCTGGAGTGAACCCATGCGCGAACGCCTGCGCATAGACGAACGGCTTCAGCGCCGAGCCCGGCTGCCGGTGCATCTGAATGCCGTCGTTCTGCCCGCCCGCCGACGCTTCGAAGAAGTCGATGCTGCCCTGGTACGCGAGCACCTCGCCCGTCTCGTTGTCGATCACCACCGCGGCGGCGCTGCCCACCCGCCGTTCGGACAACCGCGCGAGCTCTTCGCGAATGAGCTCCTCGACCTCGGGCTGCAAGCGCGGGTCGAGCGACGTCTTCACCACGGTCGCGTCGCCCAGCCCCCACGCCTTCAGGTGCGCGCCCACGTACTCGACGAAGTGCGGCGCGCGGAAGGTCGACTCGAACGCGGATAAATCGAGCGGCGTCACGCGCGCCTCTTCCACCGCCGCCTTCGTCGCCAGCCCCGTGGCCTCGAGCCTTCCGAGCACCCAGCTTCGCCGCTGCTCCAGGGGCCCCGGCTTGCGGTACGGGTTGTAGGCCGTCGGGCCGCGCGGAATCGCCGCCAGCAGCGCCGCCTGCCCCAGGGACAAGTGCGTCGCCTTCCGCGCGAAGTACAGCTGCGACGCCGCCTCGAGCCCGAACGTGTTGTTCCCGAAAGGCACGCGGTTCAAGTACTGCACGAGCAGCTCGTCTTTCGTCAGGTGCACCTCGAGCCGCAGGGCCCACAGCGCTTCCTGCGCCTTCCCCGCCAGCGTGCGTTCACGGGGCACGAGCGTGCGCGCCAGCTGCATCGAGATCGTCGAACCCCCCGCGACGACCTTCCGCGCCTTCACGTCCTGCCACGCCGCCCGCACCAGCGCGATCGGCGACACCCCCCAGTGTCCGTAGAACCGGTGATCTTCCGCCGCGAGAAACGCCCGGCGCACGTGGTCCGGTATGTCCGCAGAAGGAAGGGGGGTCGA
>JAYUXE010000855.1:0-3740 GCA_043753165.1 Archangiaceae bacterium
CCGCGGCCCGCGTCGGCCAGTGAATCTCCGAATCGAATCGTCAGCGGCAGCCGCATCGGCGAGTCCTGCGGCAGCAGCTCGAGCGCCTGCCGGTACAGCTGCGCCGCGCGATCGAACGCCAGCTGATCTTCGGCCACCTTTGCCGCCCGTGCCGTCGCATCGGCCGCGCGCGCCGTCTCGCCCGCGTGGAAAAGATGTGACGCCAGCGCATCGAGCTCGTCCTTCGCGTGCGCTTCGATCGCGTTCGCGAGCTTCAGATGCAGCGCGGTCTGCGCGTCGTGCGCCAAGCTGCCCACCACCGTCTCTCGAATGCGGTCGTGCCAGGCCTCGAGCTTTTCGCGGTCGCCGGCCGGCGTGGCGCGAACGAGCCGGGCCCCCTTCAAGAGCCGCACGGCGTCGTCATCATCCGTGAGCCCGACCGCCGCCGTCGCCACGCGCGCATCCAGCGGGCGACCCGAGACACAGATCGCCTCGAGCAACCGGCGCGGCTTCTCGTCCAGCTGGGCCGCGCGCGCCATCACCACTTCTTCGAGGTTCGACTCGGCGCCAAACGCCGCCAGCTGCTGAAGCAAGAATGGGTTTCCGCGGGATTCGCGGCTCACCTGGTGGGCGCGCGAACCCTGTGCATCGGGCAAGACGTGCCGGGCGAGCCGCAGCGCATCGTCGGCGCTCAGCGATTGCAACGGCAGCTCGAGCGCGTGGGTTCCCGGCGCGGCCTCGGCCGTTTCGCGCGTCGTCACCACCAGCAGCATCGCGGGCGCGTCGGGGGGCTCGAGGATCGCTTCGATGAGGTCGGTGGAATCTTCGTCGCTCCATTGGAGGTCGTCGATGAAGACGACCAGGGGCGCGCGGTCGCTCATCCGGCCGAAGACTTCGCGAAGGGCGGCGGTGGCCCTGCGGCGAAGCTCGTGGGCTTCCTTCACTTCCCGCACCGGCGCGCGCGCGAACGCCTCGACGCGGCGCAGCACCGGGAACATGCGAGACAGCGCCCAGGCATCGCGCGGCAGCAACGCATCGGCCTTGTCTGGAGCCAGGTGCCCCAGGTGCCGGGCGAGCGCATCGATCGCGCTGTCGAGCGCTTTGTACGGCACGGACTCGCGTTCGTAGCAGCGGCCGGACAGCACGACGGCTCCGAGGGCTTCGGCGCGCGTGAGGAACTGGCGAACCAGCGCGGTCTTGCCGATGCCCGAGCCACCGCTGACGCGCACCACCTTCGGTTCGCCCTTGCGTGAGGCCTCCAGCGCTTCCGACAGCTTCGACAGCTCTTCCTGACGGCCGACGAAGCCTTGATCGGTCTTCGGGGGCGCAACGGGTTGGGCCGGCCTGGCCTGGCCGAGCGCCTCGAGAATGTGGATCAACCCCGCGCGGTCGGGCGCTTCGCGGCGCAACAACTCGATGCAGAGGCGCTCGAGCTCGGGCGGCACGTCGCGCGCTTTCTCAGACGGACGCGGCGGCGACATGCGCTGCTTGTCCATCAGCGCCTGCATCGGATTGCCTTCGAATGGCAGCCGCCCCGTCAGCGCCTCGTAGAGCATCGAGCCGACGGCGTACCAGTCGGCCGCGGGAGTGACGGGGCCGCTGTCGGCCTGCTCGGGCGCCATGTATGCGGCGGTGCCGACGATCGCGTGGCCCTGCGCTTCGGTGATCGAGACGACGCCGTCGAGCTCGGCGACGAGGCCGAAGTCGAGCACCACCACCCTGCCCTCGGGCGTGACGAGCACGTTCGACGGCTTGAGATCGCGGTGTAGCCGGCCGGCAGAGTGAAGCGCGGCGACGCCTTCGGCCAGCTGCCGCAGCGCGCTGACGAGCCGGTCTTTGTCGAGCAGCGCGGGCGTGGCGCTGCGTGAGGGAATGGTCCCGGCAAGCGACGCGGTCGGCAGGTCGGCGATCGGGTTCGACATGCCCGGGCGCACCCAGGCGAGGAAGTCGACCCCTTCGACCAGCTCGAGCGTGAAGAAACAGGTGTCGCCTTCCGCGACGAGCTCGTGCAGCGCGACGAGGTTCTTGTGGCTGACGTCGGCGAGCGCACGGAACTCGCGCTTGATTCGCACCAGCGCGTCGGCGTCGCGGCTGCGAAGGACCTTCAGCGCGACACGGCGGGACGCGCGTTCGAGATCGATTGCCTCGTAGACGATGCCCATACCGCCGGCCCCGAGGCGGCGGACGACCTGGTACCGGGCGTTGCCCGTGAAGTCGTCAGACACTTGGGCTCACTTCGGCGTCGCATCGGTCGGCAAGGCGGGCGCAGCATAGCCGCGGTCACGCCGACTCGAGCACCTTCGGATTCGCGGCGAGGTGCCGGGCCAGGGCGAGCAACAGTTCCGCCTCGTCGTCACCGGTGATGCGATCGAGCGCGCGGTTCACGCAGCCGTAGATCGCCGCCAGCAGCACGTACACGCGTTCGGGTCGGCGCGGGATTTCCTGCAGGGCGCGGGCGATGGCTGGGTCTGACCCGTCGAGCAGCACGACCTTGCGCAAAGAATCGTAGGTGACGGGCGCGTCGAGGCCGCCGTTGCGCACGCGGAGCTCCTCGAGCTCGTCGGCCGTGATGTGGCCCAGGGCGCCGGCGCGCAGCAGCTTCACCGCCATGCGCAGCTTCGACAGGCCGCGCCCTGACGGTGAATCGTCGGGCGGGTCGCGTTCGGCGAGCTGCTTGCGCCACTGGTCGACGTTCTTCACGCGCTGCACGCCGCCGATCAGATCATCCAGGGCCGAGACCCACGGCGCGTCGAAGGACTCCGCGCGCAGCACGAGCTCGCCACCGGTGTCGCGCGACCGCCACGCCTTTTCGAAGATGGGGATGCGGCGGGCGCCGGCAATCGCCTGCAGCGAGACCCACTGCCCGCCTTCGGTGAGGAACAGCGGAGCGGCGATCAGGGCGCGCCCGGCCCCACTCAGGCGATCGAGGTGGGCCGCCGATTTGACGCCCTGGTGCGAGAGGTACGCGAGCGCGATCGGGCGAGTCGCTTCCTGGTCGCCGGTGCGGGCCGCGAGCAGCGTGAAAAGTTCTTCAGCCGCCTCGTCGAGCTTCGCCTTGAGCTGTCGCGTGACGTTCGCGTGGGTCCAGCCTTCGTTCACCTCGAGGCCGTCGACGTTCAGCACGCCGGCGACCGGCAGCGGGCCGACGAGGTGCTTGCCGACCGCGATGCCGTCTTTCGCAAGCACGATTCCGGGCGCCTCACCTTCCCCGCAGATCACGAGCTCGCCGGTGAGCCCATCGCCGTTCACTGCGAGGCGTGCCACCGGGTCGCCGCCGTACTTCAGCGAGGCGAGGCGACGGGCCTGCAGATCTTCCTTCAGGGCGATCGATCGCTTCAGCAGGGTTGTGATGTCCTCGGGCTTCAGCTGCAGCTTTCGAAGCAGCGGAAGGGCGTCGGCCGTGAGAACGCGTTCTTTCGAGGTGAGGCCGGCCTCGGCGATCAAGACCCGCCCGTTGCGTGCGTGGTCGGCCATCGCGGCGCCGACGGTCACCGGCGTGCCGTCGAGCGCCGTGAACAGCGGCAGCGCAGCGATCGCACTCGCCGGGCGATTCCACGCGATGGCGGCATCGGCGTAGGTGCGCCACCCGTCTTGCCGGGCCTCGAGCCGTTTGGCGACGAGCCTTTCGAGCGCCTCTTCGACGTCGCTGATCACCTGCTTGAAGACCTTGTTGCGGTTCGCGCGGGTGAACTCGGCGTTGGGCGTGAGCGCGTCGCAGTTCACGCGGGCAAAGGCGCCGACGGGGTGCTCGGTGGAGAACG
>JAYUXE010000856.1:0-8605 GCA_043753165.1 Archangiaceae bacterium
CGCCGGCTCGGCGTCCCCGAGGTAACGCGGCAGCACCGCGATGCCCGCGCCCGCCTTTGCCGCCTCGACCAGGGCGAGCGTCATGTTCGTCACGAACGCCGGCCGCGCGCCCCGGCTCAGCCCATCGAGCCAGGCCGCTTCGACGACGCTCGGGCCGGGCGATGCGGTGAGCAGCGGGTGGTTCTTCAGATCGTCCTGCGACTTCAGCGGCTGCCGCGCCAGGTACGGCTTGCTCGCATAGAGGCCGTGCGCCATCTCGCCCGCGCGCCGCACCACCAGGCTCTCGTGCCGAGACCGAAAGAGCCGCACCGCCACGTCGGCATCGCGCCGCGCCAGGTCCAGCACCGTGCCGCCGGTGATGAGCTCGAGCATGAGGTTCGGGTGCTCGCGCCCCAGCTGCGCCAGCCGCGAAGCGAGGTAGCAAATCCCGAACGTCTCGCCTGACGTCACCCGCACCGTGCCGCGCACCGAATCGTCCTGCGCGTGCGCATTGCGTTCGACCGCATGCACCGCCTGCTCGACCTGGCCGATGTCGGGCAGCAGCCCTTCGGCTTCCGATGTCGCGACGTAGCCCGTCGTCGTCCGCGTGAAGAGCCGCACCTTCAGCGCGGCCTCGATCGACTCGATGCGTCGCGCGACGGTCGTGTGGTCGACGCCCAGCTCTTTCGACGCCTTCAACAGCGAGCCCGCCCGCGAAACCGCCAGCACATACCGAAGGTCGTCCCAATTCATGCGCTGTGGATATTCGCACAGCGGCTGTGAATGGGTGTGTGTTCTCGCGCAGCGCCGAATCCGGCATTGATTCAACCCATGAAGAACTTCGCTCTGCCGCTGCTGCTGCTCTCTGCCTGTTTCCAGCCCGTGGCTGGAACGCCGGCCGATGGCGGCTTCCAGTCCGAGCCGGACGCCGGTTCCGCCTTCTACTGCGACGTCTACGCTGCCGCACATTGCGAGCAGTCGGTGCGCTGCGGCGAGACGATGGGCCTGTTCCTCGATCGCTGCCTCGTCGCGGCGAAGGGCCGCTGCACCTCGGCCTCGCGCGAGAAGGGCCATCAGCTGCCGGACCCTTCGAAGGCCCAGGCGTGCCTCGACGGCTTGAAGGGCGCGTGCCGCCGGCAGGGAATCACCTACGACTGCGACCACGTCTTCGTCGGCGCGGTGGCCGAGCACGGCGCGTGCCTGGTGCCCGCCGACTGCGCGGATCCGAAGCAGAGCTGCGGTGGCCCCGACTGCGCGAAGACGTGCCAGCGCGCGGGAAATCTGGGCGAGCCGTGCCTGCAGGACCCGCGTTGCAACTTCTCGTTCGTCTGCGACAGCAAGACGATCACCTGCACGCGTCGCGACCCGCCCGGGCAGATCGGCGGCGACTGCGGCAATTACTACCCGTTTCAATGCGAATCGAACGCGACCTGCGACTTCTCGACACGCAAGTGCATCGCACTGCCGGTCGCGGGCCAGAAGTGTTCCTTCACCCAAGAACGCTGCGCCTCGTCTGCCGTCTGCAAAGGCGACACGTGCCAGCCGCGCCTCGCTGCCGGCGCCGCGTGCCCCAACACCGACAACTGTCTGCCGGGGCTCTTCTGCGACGGCAAGTGCAAACCCCGGCTGCAGGGCGGCTCTGCCTGTCTGAAGACCGAGCAGTGCAACGATGGCCTGGCGTGCGTCGCCGGCACGTGTGCGGTGCCCCGGACCCCGGGCGAAACCTGCGCCGCGACGTCCGAGTGCGAGTCGAGCCTCTCGTGCGACAAGGTCTCGCACGTCTGCACCGACTTCACGCTGCGGACGGCGATCGGTGAGACCTGTACGGATGACCGCACCCGGTGCCTCTCGCCGCTGCGCTGTGTGGGCGGCACCTGCCAGGCCGCCCCTGTCTGTTCGTGCTCCGCGGCCCAGCGGTGTGAGCCCACGCTGTCGGGGGAATTCACATGCGTGGACCTCGCGCCCGAGGGCACCCAATGCCAGTACCCGTCTGAATGCCAGGCGCCGTTCTGGTGCCTGTGGACGAAGACGGGGATGCGCTGCACGAAGCCACCGGCGCTGGGTGAGGCCTGTCAGATCACCAAGTCCAACGACGCCCCGTGCCTCTTCCCGCTGAGCTGCCGCGACAGCGTCTGCGTCGAAGCGGGCGCCGCAGGCGAAGCGTGCCTGCGTGGCTCCTGGTGCATCAGCGGCGGCTGCAGCCCCACCACCTACCTCTGCGGCGAAGGTCTGCCGGATGGGGAGACCTGCAATTCCGACGCGTCCTGCGCTTCGAACACCTGCCTGCGCCGCCAATGCACGTCGACGTGTGGCGGTTAGCCGACCTTCGCCCCCTTCGGAATCACCACCAGCCCCGATGGAGTGACCTGGAACCGCTTCCGGTCTTCCTCGGGGTCCACGCCGATCTTCGTCCCCGGCGGAATGGTGACGTTCTTGTCGATGATCGCGCGCCGAATGTCGCAGTGACGACCAATCTCGACGTTCTCGAGAAGAATGCAGTCGCTGACGGTGCTGAACGAGTTGATGCGCACCTGGGGCGAGAGCACCGAGTGGTTCACGTGGCTGCCCGAGACGATGCAGCCTTCGCTGACGAGTGAGTCCGTCGCGTAGCCGACGCGGCCTTCGCGCTGATTTGCGAACACGAACTTCGCTGGCGGCATGTCCGGGTGGTGCGTGTAGATGGGCCACCGCGCGTTGTAGAGGTTGAAGATCGGCTCGACCTCGACGAGATCCATGTTCGCCTGGAAGTACGCGTCGATGTTCCCGACGTCGCGCCAGTAGCCGCGCTCGCGCACACCCTGGCCCGGCACTTCGTTCTTCGCGAAGTCGTAAACGTAGACGCGCTTCGTCTTGTACATCTCGCTGATGATGCTCTTGCCGAAGTCGTGGGCGCTCGCGTCGTTCTTCGCGTCGTCCGAGACGGCCTTGACCAGCGCGTCCGACGTGAAGAGGTAGTTGCCCATCGACGCGAGGCAACGCGTCGGGTCACCCGGCATGTGCGGCGGGTTCGTCGGCTTTTCCAGAAAGTTGCGAACCTCACCGTCGGGGCCGACGTCGATGATTCCGAACTCGTGGCCTTCTTCGATGGGCACCGGAATCGCCGCCACGGTGCAGTCGGCGTCCTTCGCCAGGTGGAAGGCTTCCATCTGCCGCATGTCCATCATGTAGACGTGGTCGGCGCCGAACACGTACACGAGGTCAGGCGCTTCGTCGGTGATGAGGTTCAGGTTCTGCCAGATGGCGTCGGCCGAGCCGCGGTACCAGTCGCCGCCCGTGCGCATCTGGGCGGGCACGCTCTCGCAGTACTGGCCCAGAAACGCGGTCATGCGCCACGCGCGCGAGAGGTGGTTGTTCAGCGAGTCCGATTTGTATTGCGTCAAGACCTTGAGCTTGAAGACGCCCGAGTTGACGAAGTTCGAGAGGCAGAAGTCGATGATCCGGTAGCGCCCGGCGAAGGGCACCGCCGGCTTGGCGCGTTCGCGGGTGAGAGGATCGAGGCGGGTGCCGGCGCCTCCTGCGAGAACCATCGCGAGCGACTTGGCCATGGCCGCAAGCTAACGCGACTTCACCGCGCGTATGCCTTAAGACTTCACGCATGGCGCCTGCACCGAAGATGTACCTGCCCCCTGCCGGCCAACAGCGGCGCAGCGTGCTGAAGGTGGGACTATTTGGCACGGCGGTGCTTGCGCTGGGTGGCGGCACGGCGCTGTTCTTCCGGCCAGGCAAGACGTTCGAGGTTCCGGCTGAAGGGCTGCTGGCGTTGTCGCCGCGCGAGTACGCGGTCGTGATGGCGCTCGCGTCGCGCATGGTGCCGGCGACCGACAAGTTCCCGGCCGTCGAAGCGATGCGCGTCGGCTTCAATGCAGATCGGATCCTCACCAAGGTCGACGACACCGCGCTCAAAGAGATGAAGCAGCTGCTGAACCTCTTCGAGAACGCACTGCCAAATCTGTTGTTCGGCCTGCGCTTTTCGCCGTTCACGCAGATGGCGGCGACGGAACAGGACGCCGTCATCGCCGAGTGGATGGCCAGCGGCCTCGAGGTTCGACGCACCGGCTACGCCGCCCTTCGCGGGCTCGTGCTCGCCGCGTATTTCGTGAAGCCCGAGACGTGGGCCGCGGTCGGTTACCCGGGGCCTCCGAAGTTCAACGATCCCAACGCGCCGGTGTGGAAGGGCACTGGCCAGCCGCGCCCCCCGGGCCCCGGCATCTGGAGCGAGCCATGACGACGGTCGGCCGCATCTACACCGGTGACGAAGTGCAGCAGGACGTGGCGATCGACTGCGACGTCTGCATCGTGGGCTCGGGCCCCGGCGGCAGCTGGCTCGCGCACGAGCTCGCCGCGCAGGGCAAGTCGGTGGTGATGCTCGAAGAAGGCGGGTACCACACGCGCCGCGAGTTCGACCTCACCGAGTCGACCGCCTTCGCGAACCTGTACCAGGACCTCGGCAACCGCACGACGGACGACCTCTCGATCTCTTTGCTTCAGGGCCGCAGCGTCGGCGGCGGCACGACCGTCAACTGGTGCAGCAGCTTCCGCACGCCCGATCGCATCTTGAAGAACTGGGCCGACGTGCACGGCGTGACGGGCGTGACGAAGGAAGCGCTGACCCCGCATTGGGATCACATCGAGAAGCGGCTGCACATCGCCGAATGGCCGCTGGAGCAGATCAATGCGAACAACCGCGTGCTGTGGGACGGGCTGGGAAAGCTCGGCTACGAGCGCGGGTTGATTCGCCGCAACGTCAACGGCTGCGCGAACACGGGCTACTGCGGCATGGGCTGCCCCATCGACGCCAAGCAGTCGATGCTCGTCACCGTCATCCCCGACGCGGTCGAGAAGGGCCTCACGCTGTACGCGAACGCATCCGTGCGGAAGCTCGAGCACAGCGGCCGCAAGGTCAGCGCGGTGCATGCCGACGTGCTCGACCCCGTGACGCAGCGGCCGACGGGCAAGAAGATCAAAGTCACCGCGAAGGTCACTGCGGTGTGCGGCGGCGCGTTGAACTCGCCCGCGGTGCTGCTGCGTTCGGGCCTCGACGCAGGCGGCAAGGTCGGCAAGCGCACCTGGCTGCACCCGGTGGTGTTGATGATGGCGATGTTCGAAGAGCGCGTCGACGCGTTCTACGGAGCCCCCCAGTCCGTCTACTCGCACCAGTTCAGCGACCGCGGCCCGGGAAAGATTGGGTATTTCCTCGAGGTGCCGCCGATTCACCCGATGCTCGCCGCGACCGTCGGCACGAACGTCGGCGCGCCGCTGATGGAATTGATGGGAAACCTGCCGCACCTGCAGGCGTGCCTCGCCATCACGGTCGATGGGCTGTTGCCGGAAGAGACGGGCGGCACGGTGAAGATCAAAGACGGGGCCTACTCGCGCCTGGGCTTCGACTACGCGCTGGGCCCCGCGAACTGGGAAGCGTTCAAGGACGCGTGCAAGCAGATGGCGCGCGTGCAGTTCGCCGCCGGCGCGAAGAAGGTGATGTCGCTGCACTACCAGCCGATCGTGCTCGAGTCGGCCAACGACATCGATCGCCTCGACGCCGCGACGTGGGAAAAGTTGAAGTGCCGCGTCGTCACCGCACACCAGATGGGCGGTTGCCCGATGGGAAAGGATCCCGCGACGTCGGTGGTGGACTCGACCCTGAAGTTCCACGGCATGGACAACCTCTTCGTCGTCGACGGCTCGGTGTTCCCCACGTCGCTGGGCGTCAACCCGCAAGAGACGATCATGGGGCTCTCGCGCTGGGCTTCGCAGCACGTCGCTGCGGCGCTCTAGGGGTAGAAGATCTGTTCGTGGTTGAACGACTGCCACTTGAGGCTCCAGCCGTGCCCCGCCGTATCGCTGATGAAGTAGACGTTGCCGAAGGTGTCCGTGCCGAAGATGACCGGCGACGTGATGCCCGGCTTGTCTTCCAGCCATCGTGACGCGGTGATCGTGGTGAGCAGGGGCCGCCGTGTCACGCCCGTGGTCTGGTTCGGCGTCCACAACTTCGTTTGAATCGGAACGTCGTTGTTCGGCTGCGCCAGCGATCCATTCGCATCCGGCTGGCCGCACACGCGGTCGGGCAACTCGAACTGCACCAGCGCCTGGTTGTCGTGGCTCAACGGCAACGCCAGCAGGCGGCCTTCGCCTTTGCGATTCCAGTAGAGGTCGACGTCGAGCCACTTCTTCACGTTCTGACGGTCGGGCACCTGGCCGTACTCGAACCAGTCATTCATGTTGCCCAGGCATCCCTGGCCCAGGGCCCAGAGGTTCGCTGCGGAATCGATTGTCACGACCCAGAGGTACCCGTCGGCGCTGCGCAGCGCGGTGAGCTTGTCACCGGTGGCCGAGTCGGGCTGCTTGTTGATCGTCGTCCACCCCACGGTGGGCTGCGACCAGTCTGCGTTGGTGAGGTCGGCCATCGAGATCGTGTTCTCGCCGCGGTCGAGCGCAAACAGCAGGCAGTTGCCCTTCTCGTCGTAGGCCGCGTCGACATCGACGAGGTCTTCGTCCAGCGACGCATCGGTGTCTTGGAGGGTGACGCGCTTCCACGCTTCGAAGTCCCCAAGCGCCGAATCGAACCGGGTTCGGAACAGCAGCGATTCGTGGGTGCCCACTTGCTTCGCGACGACGAAGACCATCGGGCGTCCTTCGTTGTCCGAGCACGCCGCGATGCGCGAGAGCGTCGCCTCATTCGCACCGACGGATGGCGTCGGGGCCCAGAAGCTGAACCGGTCATTCGTCGACAGGCCGAGGCGCTGGCGGAAGACGACGCGGTTCAAGTCTGAGTCGACCGCGAACACGGCGGTCGCGTCTTCACCGTCGGGTCGTCGCGCAACCGCGACGTTCGACGCAAAGCGCGGAGCGTCGACGAAACGAGAAGCGCTCGCTCCGGCGTTGAGCTGCAGGTGATCATTGGTGATGCACATCGGCTGGGCGGCCGGGTTCTGCTCGTTGCCGGTGGTCTGAAAGCAGGTGTTGTTGCTGCAGATGAATCGCTGATCTGCGGGTCCACAGTCGAGACGGGTCGAGCACGTGCCGCCCATGGGCAAAGGCCCTTCGGGGCTGGAGTAGCCATGGCCGACGCCAACGACCGAGGTCACGCCGTTCTTCGTTCGCAGGTAGGGCGAGCCCGAGCTGCCGCCCCAGGTCTCGCAGTCGTGCCGAACCACGTCGTCTCTGACCGTGACGAGCTCGCACCCCGACATGATGGACGCCGCCATCCACCGGGTGTTGCAGCCGTGACCTTCGCCGTCAGGGGCGGGCTGGGTGGCCAACTGCCACATGCCCTTCGAGCCGTTGCGATCTGCGTCAGGACACAGGACGTCGTCCCAGACGAGGCCGGGGTTGCCCGCCAGCGCGCTGCGCACGTAGGCCGGGTTTTCCATGGGGCCGCGCTCCGGCGCTTGATCGGAGTCGAACTTCGCCGGGTCGAGCACCGTCGAGTTCTTCAGCGTGCCGTCGAGTGTCGCGAACACCAGGTCTCCGGGCGCGACGTCGTGCCACTTGCCGATGTGCGCGATGCCCCAGTCGTTGTGGGGAAAGTTGTTGGCACGGGCGCCGACGACGACGCGATCGATCTCTCCACGCGCCACGTGGTGCGGATCCGCTGCCACCCGGTCGGGGTGAAAATTCGGGAAGAAGCGCAAGCCGTTCTGGAACTGGCCCGTCACGTCGTTGGTGAAGCAGTGCGCGGCTGCAAGCACGTGCGCTTCGTCGAGCAGCACCCCGGTGCAGCCATTGTTGATGAACCCGGTTGATCGAAAACGCGGCGCGGCCGACCTCTTGAGCTCGTCGCGCACCGAACCGCAGAGCTCGATTGCCTGGGGGGTGGATGACGAAGGTTCTGTCTGAACAGGCACGCACGCGGCGCTCAGCAGCAGGGCGGCGAACGGCAGACGTCGGGTGGACATCGGGCTTCTCCTCGAGGCCGGGGTGACAGCGGCGCCTCGGGAAGCAGGACAAGCGGGGGGCGGCGACTTTTCACGACTTCTTCTTCAAATCCGCCGTTCGCTTCTTCATCAAGTCGACCAGCTGCTTCGTCGTGCGCGCGTCGCAGCCGAGCTCTTTCACCCGCGGGATGAACGGCGCGGCCGCAGTCGTGAGCTGCGCGAGGGTGTTTTCGATCGCGCGCGCGGGCACGTCGAAGCGCGTGCCGAACTCGAGCAACTGCTTGCGCGTCAGGTTGTCGTCGCGTCCGTCGATTTTCAACGCGAGCTTCAGGTCGCGGTAGGGCCGGGTGGAGAGCAGGTCGTACGCGGGGCTCAGCTGCAGGGCGCCGCGGGCCTCGTTCACGCTGACGTTCTTGCCGTGCAGGTCGCCGTTGCCGACGAGGTAGCTGAACGCGACCAGCTGAATCAGCCGCATGCGCTCGGCGACAGGCGCCGCGCACAGGCCCAGCGCCTGCGCGATGTCGTTGGTTGTCAGGTTGTACTTGTCGGCCGGGTATCGATTGAGCAGCTGGCACGCGTCTTCCTGCCGGATCCCGCGCCACGTGCGCCCCACCCGTTCGCGATCGAAGCGTTCGACCAGCAGCCCCGGCGCACCGTTGCGATCGCGCACGAGCCGCGTCTTCGCGACGGGCAGACCGCAGGTGGCCGCCATTTCCATGAAGAAGTGCTCGTTCACCACCAGGCCCGGCTTG
>JAYUXE010000857.1:0-3736 GCA_043753165.1 Archangiaceae bacterium
AGGATCTTCAGCTTGTCCTCGACCTCTTTCTTCCGCTTGTTGATGTTGTTCACCTCGCCGATCACCTTTTCGAGCTCGGTGATCCGCGCCTGGGTACCGGTGATCTGGTTGTTCAGCCGCGTCCGCGCGTCTTCGCGGTTCGAGTACCAGAGGTAGTTGCCCACGAGTCCGCCGAGCACGATGACCGACGCCAGGATGAGAACCTGGCGTCCGACTTCGCGCTTGGCGACCTGCCTTACCGGCAGGAGGTTGATCCGAATCATCATTTCTTCGTGTCTCCTCAGTCGAGCTTGTCGCCTGGCTTACGCAAAGCCAGACCGACAGCCACCGCCGCCATCGGCGCAACGTCCATGATGAAGCCGGGATCGAACTTGCGGTTGTCGATCTCGATCAGCTTGAAGGGGTTCAAAATCTCGACGGGCACACCGACCCGGCTTTCGATGGTCTTGAAGAGCGCCGGAATTTTCGCGGTGCCGCCCGAGAGGTAGACCTTCGAGAAGGTCGCGTCGGCCGCCGTGCCTGCGTAAAAGTCCAGCGACCGCTGAATTTCGCCGGCCACCTGTTCGGCGACCTGCGTCATCACGCGCTCGACTTCCTGCGGGACGACGGCGTCGGCGTCGTTCTGCCGGCCACCGATCTTCAGCGCCTCGGCCTCTTCGTACGAGACGTTCAGCTGCTTCTGAATTTCTTCGGTGAACTGATTGCCACCAATGGTGACGTCGCGGGTGAACGTCGTCACGCCGCCGGCGATGATGTTGATGTTCACCACCGCCGCGCCGGCGTTGATCAGCACCACGGTCTCGTTGGCCGGGGTGTCGTAGTTGGCCGAGAAGCAGTTCTGAACGGCGAAGGCATCGACGTCGACCACGATCGGGTTAAGCCCGGCTTCGGATACCACGGTCGTGTAGTCGTTGATCATGTCCTTCTTGGCGGCGACCAGCAGCACGTCCATCTGGCCCGTGGCGTCATTCGCGTCGGGCTTGAGGATCTGCGTGTCGATGTTCACGTCTTTGATGTCGAACGGAATGTGCTGTTCGGCTTCCCATTGAATCGCTTCTTCGAGCTCTTCCTGAGACATGCGAGGCATCGAGACCTTCTTGATGATCACCGAATGGCCCGACACGCCGATCGCCACGTCCTTGGTCTTGATCTTCAGCTCGGCCAGCAGTTCCTGAATCGCCTGGACGATCGCGGTCGAGTTCATCAGCGCGCCGTCGACAATCGCTTCGGGAGGCAGAGGCTTCATGCCGAAGCTCAGCAGCGCGTAGCCCAGCACGCCTTTGCGGCGATGCTCTTTGAGAGCGACCAGTTTCACCCCGGTCGACCCGATGTCGAGGCCCAACGCAAGCTTGCCCTTCGCCATTTCAACTCCTTGGTGCTGCGCAACGAATGTGAAGCGTACCGGCGGTTGTGCTGGACGCGAAAAAAACTGCCGCTAGCCGCCGAACACCTTGTCCTTGTCGGTGACGCGCAATCCGAGCGCGAGGATGATCTTCCGCTTGGTGTCGAGGCGGCATTCTTCGCCACGCTCGACGCGATCGATGGTGAGGGCACTGACGCCAGCACGGCGCGCGAGCTCAGCCTTGGACAGCAGGCGCTCTTCGCGAAGCACCTGGACGTTGTTCGTCGGGGTCGAGAACTTTCGATCGTTCATTCGGGGACGCGGAGTGTCCGATCACCCAACCCCCCTGTCAAATGAACTGATCGGTCAATTATCATCTAATTATACGTCAATTATACGTAACTATACCGCCGATAGGGGTGGGTGAAGGCGCACCCCCAAGCCTTGGGCGTTCGAAATCGACGCCAGGCGCCGAGGGCGGCAGAGCCAGGAGGCCGGATCAGGGCGCGTCGGGGTCGATTGCGTAGTCTTTGATTTTGTACAGCAGCGCGCGGTGGCTGATCTCGAGCAGCTCGGCCGCACGCGTGCGATTCCCATTCGTGCGCCGCAGTGCCGCGCGAATGAACGTCTCTTCCAGCGTGTGCATCGCCCGCTTCAGCGAATACCCGGCGGACTCAGGCGAGGGCACGGCGGGCCCACCACTGCTCGTCGGGCTCGGCGGAGCAGCCAACAATTTCTCGGGCAGCGCTTCGAGGGTGATGAGGTCCCCTTCGGCCAGCAGCACGGCGCGTTCGATCGCGTTCTCGAGCTCGCGCACGTTGCCCGGCCACGACCAGGCGGTCATCAACGCCGCCGCCTCGGGAGAAAAGCCCTTCACCGGCGCTTCCCGGTTCAGCTCGCGGTTGAAGCGCGCGACGAACGCATTCGCGAGCAGCATCACGTCGTCTTTGCGCTCGCGCAGCGGCGGCACACGCAGCATCACCACGTTCAAGCGGAAATACAGGTCGGCGCGGAACTCGCCCCGTTCGACCAGCTTGCTCAAATCGCGCAGCGTTGCCGCCACCACGCGAACGTCGACCTTTTCAGAGCGCGTCTCGCCCAGCGGGCGAATCTCACCTTCCTGAAGGAAGCGCAGCAGCTTCACCTGAAGCGGCAGCGGGAGCTCGCCGATCTCGTCGAGGAAAAGGGTGCCGCCATCGGCTTCGGCGAAGAGGCCACGTTTTGCCGTATGCGCATCGGTGAAGGCGCCGCGTGCGTGGCCGAAGAGTTCGGACTCGATCAGCGTCGCGGGAATCGCGCCGCAGTTCACGGTGATGAAGGGCATCGAGGCGCGCGGCGAGAGCTCGTGAAGCGCGCGGGCGACGAGCTCTTTGCCGGTACCCGATTCGCCCGCGACGAGGATGGTGGTCGACACCGGCGCCAGCTTCTTGATCTGCTTCTGCACGCTGCGAATCGCGTCGCTCACGCCGAGGATGCGTTCGATCGGGCCGTTGACCCCGCGCTGTTCTTTGAGGCGCTTGTTCTCGCGCACCAGGCGAATGCGTTCTTCGGCCTTCTTCAGCACCAGCACGATCTCTTCTGGCTTGAAGGGCTTCTGGACGTAGTCGTACGCCCCCTTCTGAACCGCTTCGAGCGCCTGGTCTTGCGATCCGTAGGCGCTCATCACGAGGAACGTGACGTCAGGCCAGTGCTCCATTGCGGCCTTCAGCAGCGCCATGCCGTCGACCTTCGGCATCCGCACGTCCGAGATGACGACGTCGTACTGCCGGGCCGCCAGCTCGCGCAGCGCCTCTTCGCCGTCGGCCACTGCGCGCACGTCGTAGCCCTTGTCGGTGAGGATCAAGGTGAGCACATGGCGAATCGACGGTTCGTCGTCGGCGATCAACACGGTGCGGAAGGTGGCCATCGTCATCACTCTCTCATGGCAGCAGCAGGCGCACCGTGAACTCTGCGCCACCGTCTGCGTGGTTTCCGGCCGACAGCGTTCCGCCCATCGCTTCGATCAGGTGCCTCGAGACGGCGAGCCCCAGGCCGGTGCCCTTCCCTGCCGCCTTCGTGGTGAAGAAAGGCTCGAACAACCGCGGCAGCACGTCTGGCGGCAGGCCGGGCCCGTGATCGCGGACCTTCAATACGACTTTTCCTTCGTGCTCTGCTGCCGAGAGCTCGAGCATGCCTTCGCCCCCCATCGCCTGCGCGGCGTTGATGAGCAGGTTGATGACGACCTGCGACAGCGGCCCCGATTCGCAGCGCGCGAACAGCGAGGGCGGCACTTCCACCTTCCACTGCAGGTTCTTGAACTCGGGGCCCGACGACAACAGCTTTACGTTCGAGTCGATGAGCCCGGCGAGCTCGACCGGCCCGGGCGCCCCCCGTGACGGTCGCCCCAGCTCGAGC
>JAYUXE010000858.1:0-3734 GCA_043753165.1 Archangiaceae bacterium
CGACCGGCGTCGAAGGGTGCTGGGGGGTGCTGGCGGCCCCGCTCAATCGAAGTCGTGGCCGCTGCTGCTGCTGCTGCACTTCGGCTGAATGCCCACCTGCTCGGTGTGGACGTCGAAGCTGCACACGAGCTCATCGCTTCCGTTCTTCAAGGTGACCTTCCCGGTCTTCGCCTCGAGCCCGTGGATGCCCAGCCGGATTTCACCGCTGGTCGCCCCGGTCGGGACGATGTTGTGCGAGACGACGGTGCCTTCGGGAATCGGCACTGCCCAGACGACCTCGCCCAGAAGAATCGACGGCGCCTGAAACGTGTCGACCTCGAACCGCGCCTTCGAGCCGCCCCAGCCGATGCGGTACTGCTTCAGGTCTTGCCCCTTGCACGTCGGCTTCGCGACGACGATGACCTTGCTGTCCAGGTCGACCAGCTCGTTCTTGTACGTCACCCCACCCCATGTGCCGTTGCACTCACCCGTGGGAGGACCCGCACAGAAACACCCCGACAAAGACATCGCCGCCGTCAGCATGAGCCATCGCATCCCCATCGGTTGCCGCCCCACTCGAAATTGATCCACTTCAACCGCCAGACGCAGAAGGCGGCGCCGTGCCCGCGTCGGCCGGCGCCTTCGCCTCGGCAATCTTCAGCGACAGCGTCACCTCGACCATCTTCGCGAAATCCACCGTGTTCGCGTCGGGCGACCCCTGCAAATCCTTCAACGTCTGCCACAGCGGCGCATCGGGCTTCGCGGCCCGCGCCATTCCATCGGCCAGCGATTCCAGCGTCGCATCGCGATCCACCGTCGGAGCGCCCTTCAACGACAGCACCAGCTCGCGCGGCGCCTCGTTCACCACCACCGCCAACGCATCGGCCATCGCGCGTTCGGACGCTTCCTCGCCATTGCTCGCCCGCACCAGCTCGTACAGCCGCGCCAGCGCCTCGCCGCTTCCCGCCGCAGCGAGCTCGACGATGCTGCCCACCAGCGGCGTCTCGATTCCAATCTCTCGCGCCGCGCGCTTCAGCCGCCCGTACACCTCGTCGCCCGCGCTCACGCTGTCGAGGAACATTCGCGTCGACGCAACCTCGCGCGCATCCGACTGGTACAGCGCTTCGGCGATCAACGCGCGAATCGCGGGGTCCTTCTCGTTGCGCCAGCTCGTACGAAGGAAAGGCGTGTTGCGTTTGTCTGCCTTTGCCGCGAGCGCAGAGTACGTGCGCATCCGCGCCTTCAGCTCTTCCATCGGGCCGACCACCGACGGCGGGTTCAGCGACGCGAGGACACTCGACGGCCCACCGGTGCTGCCAGTCGCCGCGACCGCTCCGCCGACGGCGTCGATGTGCTGCAGCACCGTGCTCACGCGGCCAGGAAAGTCATTCACCAGCACCGAGAAGACGAACCGTTCGCCACCGACGCCCTGCACATAGCCCGACAGCGCGGACACGTTCTCGAGCGTCCCCGTCTTTGCGCGCAGCCGCCACACCGCGTCCGTGCCTTCGAAGCGGTACTTGATGGTGCCGTCCTTCCCCGCGATGCCCAGCGAGCTCATGAACTCGGGCGCCAGCGGGAAGCGATCCCACATGTACTTGAGCAACACGTTATGCTGCGACGCCGAGAAGCGATTCGTGTCGTTGAGCCCCGAGCCGTTGCGCATCACGTAGCTGCCGCGACGAATGCCGACGTCGCGCTCGAGAAACTCTTCCACCACCTCGATGCCGCGCGCCGTGCTGCCCGGAGGCCCCTTTCCTTCCGCGCCCAGCGTCTTGATCAGCTGTTCCGCGACGAAGTTCGACGAGTGCTTGTTGAGCCGCTTCAGCACGATGTCGAGCGTCTCACTCGCGGCGACGTGCAGCATCCGCGAGCCGGGAGGCACCACGCCGCTGCGCAGCCGGCCCTTCACCTTCACCCCGCGCTGCACCAACAACGCCTTCAGCGTGAAGCCGAAATAGAGCGCGGGCTGTTCGACCTTCTTCCAGACGCTCCACACGCCCTTCTCAGCCGGGACGAAGCCGCTGACGGACACCTTCTGGTGAATCTTGTCTTTGTCGAGCTCGGTGCCGACGACGAAGCGGCGCTGCGTCTTGTTGCCGGTGTGAAGCTGCGACTCGAGCGTGAAGTATTCGGATGCGGGCTCGAGCTCGGCCGTCGCCGTGGCGCCTTCGCGTTCGCCCGGGCGCAGATAGATGCCCAGCGTGTTCCAGTTCAACGACAGCGCACCGGTGGGAGCGAGGTACGCGCGGTCGCCGCTTTCCTGGTCGAACCCCGGGGCCTCGCGCTGACCGTCGAACCACGAGTCGTCGACCACCACGTCATTCACTTCTTTCAGGCCCGCGTGCAGCAGCTCACTCACCAGGCCGTAGAGCTTCTCGGTGGTGATGGTCGGGTCGCCGTGGCCGCGCACGTACAGCGTCTGCGCCTTGCCGTCTTTGTAGCTCGGGTCGGTGAGGAACTCGGTCTCGAACCGGTAGTCGGGGCCGAGCTTCGCCAGCGACGCGGCCGCCGTGAAAAGCTTCACGTTCGACGCCGGGTTCAGCAGCTCTTCAGCGCCCTGGGCAAAGATGATCGAGCCGTCGTCCAGGCTGCGAACCTGCACCGAGATGCGCGCGTTCTTCAGCGGCGACCGTTCGATGATGCCGGTGATGACCTTGCGAAGCGCGTCTCTTTCTTTGTCCTTCGCAGCAGGAGCAGGGGGAACAGCAGCAAGCGCAAGCAACAAGACCAACGGCAGGGAACCCATGAACCCGCGATTATGGGTGCAAGATCCCGCCGGTGCGACCCCCCGTTGTCGAAGAAGGACCCCCACCTACAGAGAAAGCTGAAATCCGGGGGGAGAAGGGCCTACCCGTCGGGCGTGAACGGAACTAGTTTCCGCCGCCATGAACGAAACCAACAAGACGGCGGGCGAGAAGTTGAATCAGGCAGGCAAGGTCATCACCCACGCGGCGGAAGCTGCGGGCGAGGCACTGGGCGATGCGGCCGAGCAGGTTCAGGAAACGGCCAGCGACGCCGGCGAGGCGATTGGCGAGACGTTCAACAAGGCCGCCACCGCGGTGAAGAAGTTCGTCGCGAAGGCGAAGAAGCAGATTTCGGGGAAGGCAAAGAAGCCCGCTCCGAAGAAGAAGGTCGCCGCCGCGAAGAAGAAGGTCGTCGCGACGAAGAAGGCCGTCGTCAACAAGGCGAAGAAGACCGTCGCCAAAATCAAAAAGGCCGCCCCGAAGAAGAAGGTGGCCTCGAAGAAGCGGAAGTAGTCGCTTACGCGCGGCGCCGGCGAAGCAGGCCGGCGAGCGCGAAGACACCGAACGACACCAGCCCTGCATCGACCCCGTTGCAGTTGCAGCCACTGGGGTTGGGGGTGGGCTTGGGAGGCTGCGGCGTCACCATTCCTGCGTCTTGACCGGGAATCACGACTCCCGCGTCCGGCTCTTCCTCGGCCGCGCCGATGCCGCCTTGCGGAACGAACTCGACCAGCGCGGCGGTGTACGCCGGGACGTTGACGGTCAACGCGCCGCCCGAGACGGTGCCGTTGCCCGCTGCCGCGAGACGTCCGCCACTTCCGAACTGGAACACGCGGTACGGCCCTGTCTGGCCCATGCCCTTGAAGGTGAGGGCCGCCGGCGCCGACGCGGTGGGGTTCTTGTTCACCAGCACCGTCGTCACTTTCGTTGTGTCGAAGGCCGAGAACGAGGCGAGCATCGCGTCATTCGAGCGTGCGCGAATCGACGTGGTGCCAAACTGCGAGCCGG
>JAYUXE010000859.1:0-3726 GCA_043753165.1 Archangiaceae bacterium
CCCCAACGCCAGAACAGCGGAGCGACCACCTGGTGAAATTCTCTTCCCGTTCTTCCCGCGAAGATGAACGGCAGCACACCCAGCGAAAATCCATCGGGCCGTGAACGGTAGAACGCGAGCAGCGGGGGGATGAGCAGCGTGTTCGTGTCTTCGTCGCGGAAGCTCCAGAACAGCAGCGGCGACACGTCGTAGCCGGGCCCGTGGAAGTACAGCGGCACCACGCCGAAGTCCGTTCGCTGCGGCGCCGTGCGCCAGAACACGGGGCCGGCAATCGTCGTCGTCGTCTCGGCGTCCCCCCAGCGGAAGAACACGGGCGGCACGATGAGGTGGTGGTTGCTGCCTTCACGGCCCGCGAAAAGAAATGGAAACGAGGTGAGGGTGAAGCCCGTTTTTCGCTGCTGGTACCAGGTGTTCAGCGCCCACGTCGTCTCGGTTTCGCCGTCGCCCTCGTGGAACGTGAGCAGCGGCGGGATGACGAGGCGGTGGTTGAGCCCAGTCCGGTAGCTCCAGAAGAGCAGTGGCGAGACGTCGTAGTCGCCTTTCGTGCTGCGGCCTCCGAAGTACAGCGGCGGAAGTCCGAAGTGCCGGCGGCCGTTGCCCTCGTGCGCATAGGCCGGGCCGACGAAGGTGGTCGTCTCGGTGTCATCGCCCCACCGCGCGAAGATTGGAGCGACGACTTCGTGATGGTCCCTTCCCTCGCGGCCGAAGAAGACGAAGGGAAACGAGCTCAGGGTGAAGCCGTCGGGCCGCGACTGGTACCAGGTGTTCACGACCCAGGCGCTCGTCGTCTCGCCATCCGAGTGGTAGCCGCTGAGCAGCGCGGGTAGCACCAGCGTGTGCTTCGGGCCTTCTCGGAAGCTCCAGAACAGCAGCGGCGAGATGTCGTAGCCGGGGCCGTGGAAGAACAGCGGCACGATGCCGAAGTCGAGGCGGTCGCGCGATTGCCGCCAGAAGACGTTCGCTGCAATTGTCGTCGTCTCGTCGGAGTCGCCCCACCGCGCGAACAGCGGAGCGACGACGTGGTGCTTGTCTTTCTCGCGGCCCGCGAACACCAGCGGCAGGAAGCGGAAGGTGAAGCCATCGGCGCGCGTCTGCAGGTACGTGTTCGCGACGAGCGTCGTCGTCGTGTCGCCTTGGGAATGATGAACCGTGAGCAGCGGCGGGATGACGAGCGTGTGTGTGCGGCTGTCTCTGAAGCTCCAGAAAAACAGCGGTGAGACGTCGTAGCTTTCGCCGTCGACGCTGCGACCGCGGAAGTACAGCGGCACGATGCCGAGGTCTGAGCGCTTCGAGGTCTTGTGCCAGAAGACGTTCGCTGCGATGGCGGTCGTCTCTTCATCGTCGCCCCACAGCCAGAACAACGGCGGCACGACGACGTGGCGGTCTTTGCCTTCGCGCCCTTCGAACAGCAGCGGGAAGATGGTCAACGAATGGCCGTTCGGCCGCCCCTGGTACCGCACGTTCAACGCCCACGTCGTCTCGGTCTCCCCATCGCCGCTGTGCCACGCGAGCAGTGGGGGGATGAACAGCGAGTGCTTCTTGCCGTCGCGGAAGCTCCAGAAGAGCAGCGGCGAGATGTCGTAGTCGCCGTCGCGAACGCTGCTGCCGTGGAAGTACAGCGGGACGACGCCGACGTCCGTGCGCAGCTTCGAAGTGTGGACGTAGACGTTGCCTACGAGCGTGGTCGACTCTTCGTTCGCGTCGTCGCCCCAACGCCAGAACAGCGGCGGCAGAAACGTGTGGTGCTTGCCGCCCTCGCGGCCGACGAAGAGCAGTGGGGCGAACAGAAACGTGAAGCCGCTGGGCCGGCGCTCGAACCACGTGTTGAACGACCAGGTCGCCTCGGTCTGCCCATCGCCGCCGTGCCACGTGAGCAGCAGCGGCAGCAGCAGCGAGTGTTTCGGGCCATCGCGGAAGCTCCAGAAGAGCAGCGGTGAGACGTCGTAGTCGCCGCCCTTGCCGCGGCCCTGAAAGTAGAAGGGGACGACGCCGAGGTTGTGACGTTCGGCCGCTTCGTGGAGAAAGACGGGGCCGACCACAGTGGTCGTTTCGACGTCGTCGCCCCAGCGGAAAAACAGCGGCGGCACGAGGGTGAACTGGTTGCCGTTGGGGTCGCGCTTCCAGAACGCGAAGGGCACGAAGGCGCCCTTGCCGACCCAGGGTGCGTCTTCGCTTGCGCGCTCGCGGAAGGAGTACGCGAACGGAAACAGCACGTCGGTCTCCAGCAGACGATCGCGGCGGCGGAAGTAGGTGAAGTACAGCGACGCCGTGCCGTCCTCGTCGGTGCGGTACGAATAGAAGGGTGTGACCAGCGTCTGGCTCTCGGGCGCACAGTGCGAGACGAAGAACGGAGGCACCACACGGGTGCGGGTCTTGTCTTCGAAGTCCAGCGACTGGAAGTAGAGCAGCGCCGCCCACGTGTACGAACGTTCGGCGTTGGTGAGGTACAGCGGAATCGCCCAGATGCCCGACGGGCGGAAGGCGGTGAGGTCTTCGCGAGTCGAGACGACGAGCCGGTTCCGTTCGATTTCCGCGTCCGACAGACATTCGTTTCGGTACGTCGACTTCGGGCGCGCGATCGGCACGGCTTCGGGCGGGCGCTGCGGCTCGGCGACCCGCGGCTCGGGGATTCCTGCGTCGGGCTCGATCGCTTCGACGATGACTCCCGCATCGAGGTCCACCGCTGGCGCTTCGTCGGGGTCGACTTCGACCGGGCCCATTGCGGTCAACGCGTGGCACGCGACCTTCACTTTGAGCTGACACGCCTGCGTGAGCAGCACGCGGACGCGGATCGCTTCTTCCCCGGATGCTTCAGACAGCCTTCCGCAGGCCTCGCGCTCGCCATGCAGGCACCGCTTCAGATCCGCAGAATCGATGGGGTCCCGGGCCGCCTGCTGCGGTGTCGCGGTCTGCGGTGAAGCGGTCTGCGGAGAAGCGGTCTGCGGTGAAGCGGGTTGGGGCAACGGGTTTGCGCGGAGCGCCTGAGCGTCCTGTTCCCACGCGTCGGCGGCCATCCACTTGCCTTTGCGCCGAGCGAGCGCCGCCGCGTCATCGCAGGCGTTCGCCTCGCCGAGCTCGCACGCGCGACCGAACAGTACCCACGCCTGCGTCTCGCCCTGCGCATCGCCGCGATCTCGCGCTGAGACACCTAGCCGGTGACACGCCGGGCCGTCCGACTGCTCGCACGCCAGCGCGTCCGTGCGCAGCGCCTGGCCGAGCGCCGACGCACCCGCGAAGAAGACGATGGCTGCCGCAACCCTCACGAAGATTCCCCGTGCAGCCTCTACGCAATCGCAGGGCCGCGACCGAAGTTGGCGGTTTGGTTGAGGCTCTAGCAAAGCCGCGCAGAACGCTGCGCGACGGCTGCGTCGCCCGCCGCCCATTCTCAAGACAGTTCTGTTCTAAGAATTGAAGCCGAATCATAGGTCTGGCGAATGTTTCGAACGTCCAAAATGTCGACGCACTCTGAAGAGTTAATCGATGGGTGGGTTTGTTAGGTCATGGGGATGCGACTCCTGGTGGCGTTGATGGTGTTGTCGGCCGGCTGCGTGAAACGGGCAGAGGCGGATCCGACTTGCGTGCTCGTCGACAAGGGCTTTGGCCCGGCCGGCTCGGTCGCGGTGAAGGTCGAAGAGGTCGCCAATGGGCTCGAGGTTCCGTGGGGCCTCGCTTTCCTTTCCAACGGCGATGTGTTGGTCACCGAACGCCCGGGCCGCGTGCGGCTCA
>JAYUXE010000860.1:0-3726 GCA_043753165.1 Archangiaceae bacterium
AAACAACCAGCCGGACCCTGCGAACTCGGGCGCCAACGGCCAGCCCGCGATTCAGAAGAAGGAAGCGGCAACGCAGGTGCTCGTGAAGGACGCGGACACCACGGTCATCGGCGGCATTTACGTCAAGGCGTCGTCGCAGTCGACCAGCGGCGTGCCGTTGCTGAGCAAGATTCCGGTGCTCGGCTTTTTCTTCAAGAACTACCGCGAGCTCGAGACCCGCACCGAGCTGCTCATCTTCATCACGCCCCGCATTCTCAACCGCCAGGCAGTCGCGCAGAACCCGTGAGGACCTTCATGAAACGGCTTCCACTTTTTGTCTCGGCAGTGGTGATGGGGATGGCAGGCTGCGTGAACGACAGCCCCTTGTTCGTGACCAACTTCTATCCGCTGGACCCCGACGGTACTGGCGAATGCCAGATTAAGGTTGGCGAGGTCTCTCAGTACAACGGCTCGGTGAACATCGCGGCCGGCGCGAACTTCTACCTCGTCACCGCGCTGAAAAGCACGATGGAAAGCTCGAACAACACCGTCGTCGATTCCGTGCCGCTGGCGAACGGGATCGAGCGGAACACCATCCTGGTCGACACCCTCTCGCTGACGTACACGGCGCCGGCGACTGAGTTCTACCGGGCGATGGAAGTCACCAGCGAGCGTGTTCCGGTTTCAATCCCGATCAAGCCGGGGGCCGACAGCTTGATCAGCATGGCCTTCTTCGGCCCTGCTGGGTACACCGCCCTCAACAACGTACTCAGCAACCCCATCACCGACGGCGGTTTTGTCGACGACGGCGGCTTCAGGTTCTTCCCGAGTTTCGGGGTGAAGGTGAAGGTCGAGTTTTCGGGCGACATTATTTCGGGCGGCCGCGTTCGCTCGGTGCCGGTGACGTTCCCCATCGACGTGTACAACACGCGCTTCAAGTGCCCCGCGGGGCAGTTCCCGTGCCCGACCAGCATCTGCGGCAACGTCGGCGGTCAGGACGGCCGCCCCATCATCTGCAGCTCGCCGGACCCTGACGGCGGCATGCCGGTGTGCCCGGTGAAGAAGTGAGCTTTCTTCAGCACCTCGAGTCGATCGTGGGTCAGGTCGACGGCGCGATCGCCTGCAGCGTGATGGGCTTCGATGGCATCGCCGTCGAGACCCACCAGGCGCCCGCGGCCGCAGCGCAGACGGCGTCGCTCGAGCTCACCACGGCGTGGGTCGAGTACGCGAACATCTTGAACCAGCTCAAGGCCGCTGCCGAGACCTTGAAGACGGGGTCGATTGCCGAGGTCAGCGTGAACTCGGACCACCTCATCACGCTGATGCGCATGGTGACGCCCGAGTACTTTCTCGTGTTGGGTCTCAAGCCCACCGGGAACTATGGAAAGGCGCGGTACGTGCTGCGAATCACGGCTCCAAAAGTGAAGAACGAGCTGTAGTTCGCCGTTGCCCGGGTAGGCGTGGTCGGCTACACGACCGCGCTTCAACGTCAGTTCCTTCATTCCCCTGGGCGAGCAAACATGGCCGGCGTCATCGACACATCCGAGTTCAAGAAGGGCATGAAGATCGAGATCGACGGCGAGCCCTTCGAGATCGTCGAGTTCCAGCACGTCAAGCCCGGCAAAGGCTCGGCCTTCGTTCGCACCTCGATTCGCAGCCTCATCTCGGGCCGCGTTCTTCAGCCGACGATGAAGTCGGGTGACAAGGTCGGCAAGCCCGACATCGAAGAGCACGAGATGCAGTACCTGTACGTCGAAGGCGACGACTTCTACTTCATGGACAACAAGTCCTTCGAGCAGACCTTCGTCTCGTCGAAGGTGCTCGGTGATTCCAAGAACTTCCTCAAGGCGAACATCAACGCCAATATTCTCTTCTACAACGGCAAGGCGCTGGGCGTTTCGCTGCCGAACTCGGTCGACCTCGCCGTTCAGAAGTGCGACCCGGGCGTGCGCGGCGACACGGTGTCCGGCGCGTTGAAGCCGGCGATTCTGGAAACGGGCTACCAGGTGATGGTGCCCCTGTTCATCAACGAAGGCGATGTGCTGAAGATCGATACCCGCGACGGCAAGTACCTCACGCGCGTCGCCACTGGCGGCTGAGAGAAAACACCCATGGTCGACAAGAAGAAGAAGGTGGGGAACGAGGCACCCGCGGTCGAGATTCGTTCGACCGGCGGCAGCTCGCTGGACGTCGAATCGCTGCGGCAGATCGTCGACATCCTCGAGGCGTCCGAAGTCACGCGGCTGGTCTGGCGCAATGGCCGCGAGAAGCTGTTCATTCGCCGCGGGCCCGCAGCCGTGACGCACATGATGCAGCCGATGATGGCGGCGACCCAGGCGCCTGCGGTTCATGTCAGCGCTCCGGCCCAGCAGCAGTACGAGAAGCCGCGGCCTTCTGCTCCGGTGCGCCCGACGGCCGCTGCCCCCGAGGCGCCGAAAGGCCACCTCATCACGTCGCCGTTCGTCGGCACGTTCTACCGGACGCCTGCCCCAGATCAGCCTTCGTTCGTCGAGGTCGGCACCACGGTTCGCAAGGGCCAGGTGCTCTGCATCGTCGAAGCGATGAAGCTGATGAACGAGATCGAATCGGAAGTCGCCGGCAAGGTCGTCGAGATCCTCGGGCAGAACGCGCAGCCAGTGGAATTCGGCCAGCCCCTGTTTCGCATCGAACCGGCGTAACCCGTGTTCAAAAAAGTTCTCATCGCCAACCGGGGTGAAATTGCGCTGCGCGTGATTCGCGCGTGCAAAGAGATGGGCATCGCGACGGTGGCAGTGCATTCCACCGCTGACGCCAATGCGCTGCACGTTCGCTTTGCCGACGAGGCGATCTGTATCGGGCCGCCGTCCAGCAAAGAGAGCTACCTCAACGTCCCCGCGATTCTTTCGGCCGCCGAAATCACGCGCGCCGATGCGATTCACCCGGGCTACGGCTTTCTTTCCGAGAACGCCGAGTTCGCCGAGGTCTGCCGCAACTGCAAGATTCATTTCATCGGCCCGCGCCCTGAAATGATCCGGTTGATGGGCAACAAAGTGCGCGCACGTGAAGCGGCGCGCGCGGCAGGTCTTCCGCTGCTGCCCGGTTCGCCCGGCGTGCTCAAAGATCCAACCGAGGCCGAAGCCTTCGCGGCCGAGATTGGCTTCCCCGTCATCCTCAAGGCCGCGGCAGGCGGTGGCGGGCGCGGGATGAAGATCGTGCGTGAGATGCGTGCCCTGGCGCAGGCGTTTTCGACGGCGTCGGCCGAAGCGGTGGCCGCGTTCTCGAACGGCGACATGTACATCGAGCGCTACGTCGAAAATCCGCGCCACATCGAGATTCAGATCGTCGCCGACGAGCACGGCCACATCATTCACCTGGGCGAGCGCGAGTGCAGTGTGCAGCGCCGCCACCAGAAACTCATCGAAGAGAGCCCGTCGCCCGGCGTGTCGCCCGCGCTGCGCGAAGAGATGGGCCGCGTCTCGCTCGAGGCGATGAAGCGCATCAACTACAACAACCTCGGCACCATCGAGTACCTGCTGGACGAGACGGGTCGTTTCTATTTCATGGAAATGAACACCCGCGTGCAGGTCGAACACCCGGTGACCGAGATGGTGACCGGCGTCGACCTCGTGCGAACGCAGATCCAGCTGGCGTCGGGCATGCCGCTGAAGCTGCAGCAGGAAGACGTGAAGATGACGGGCAGCGCGATCGAGTGCCGCGTCAACGCCGAGGACCCCATCACCTTTGCGCCGTGGCCGGGGAAGATCACCG
>JAYUXE010000861.1:0-8578 GCA_043753165.1 Archangiaceae bacterium
GCGAGGAAGTCGAAGCGTTCTTTCAGCTGCGTGTGCTCTTCGATCGCCGTGAGGTTCACTTCGCCCATGCGTTCGATCTGCCCGCGCAGCTCTTTCGACCGCACTTCGGCCTCGGCCGACGGGCGCGGCAGCAGGTGGTACTGGTGAATCGCCTCGCCGACCTCGATGCCGTGGCGCTCGCGCACCGTGGCGACCAGGTGATCTTGTTCCAGTGAGAGCTCGCGATCCTTCATCGAGATTTCCGACAGGCCGTGAATGACCGTGTCGAGGCGCGAACGAAGCTCTTTCAGCGACGTCTCGTCTTCGCGAACCTTGCCCGCGGATTCGGTGTACGCCGCGCGCCGCGTGTCGAGATCCGTGCGCGCGCTGCCCAGCTGTTCGGCCCGCGCCGCCTGGCGTTCGGCGGTCTCTTCGATCTGCATCGTCAGCAGCTCGAGGTGGCCTTCGCCTTCTTCGCGTTCGGCGGCCAGGGTCTGGCTGCGGCCTTCGATTTCGAACGCCTGCGCGCGCAACGTCGTCACGGCCTGGTGCGCCGCCTCGCCCTTCTCGCTCGCCGACGCGACCCGCACCTTCACTTCGGTGAGCTGGGCCGACAGCGCCTGGCCGCGGGACTTCAGCGACTCGAGCTCGCTGCCCAGCAACCGCACGCGTTCGTCGCGCGCTTCGCGATCCGTCTGGCCGTGGGCGACTTCTCCGCGCGACGCCTCTTCCTCTTCGTGGAGGATCCGCATCGACTCGGTGAGCTGCGCCGCTTCGTTGTTCACCACCCCGATTCGCTCGCGCAGCTTCACGAGCCCCTGCCCCGCCTGGGTCAGATCCTTCTCGTGCGTGGCGAGGCTGATCTCTTCCGCGTGCTGGTTCTTCGCGAGCCCCTTGAGCACCCCTTCGCGGTGGCCCATCTGCTTCTGCAGCTCGTAGTGGCGGGTGACGATCTCGTTGTACCGTTCTTCCAGCTGCTTCACCTGCAGCTCGAGCTCGCCAATCTCGCGGCGCTTCTGAAGCGCTCCGACGGCGGGACCTTCGAGCACCCCACCGGTGACGATGCCCCCGGGGCGAAGCACTTCGCCGCTCTCGGTCGCGAACGTGAAGTGGGGGAAGGCCAGCGCCTGCTCGCGTGCGGCGGCGAGATCTTCGACCAGCACCACGTCTTGCAACAGCAGCTGAACGACAGGCCGCAGCACGTCTTCGGTGACGGTGACGACGTCGATCGCCTTCGTCCCAGCGGGACCTTCGGCCTGCGCAACGGCCGCAGAAGTGACGACCGGCAGGAAGGTCGAACGGCCCTCCGACAGCTCGCGCAGGTGCTCGACGAGCTCGAAGCCCTTCTCGGGGGTCTCGACGATGATGTGCTGCAGCCGTTCACCCAGCGCCGCTTCGATCGCCTTTTCGTGCTGCGGTGGAGCCGTGACCACGTCCGACACGACACCGAACACGCCCATCGCCTTCGGGTCCGACCCGGCCTTCAACATCACCGCGCGCACGCCGCGGTCGTAGCCTTCGTAGTTCCGCGCGATCTCGACCAGCGAGTTGAGGCGGCTGCGTTTGTCGGCCAGCTCTTCGCGCAGGCAGATGACCTGAATCTCGTTCTCGGCGAATTCTTCGCGCGTGCGGTTCAGCTGCGACTCTTCATCGGTGCGGCGACTGGCGAGATCCTGCGCGTTCGCCCGGCTGTTGCCCACGCGATCCAGCACCTCGGCGCGCGCGGCCTCGAGCTGCGACTCTTCCGCCTTCAACGTCTCGACCTCGCCTTCGTGGCGCGCGCGGCGCTGCTCGAGCTCGGCCTTGCGGCTCACCAGGTCGGTGAGGTGCGTCTCGTGGTTGGCGACCTTCGTCACCACGTCGACGAGCTCTTTGCGTTCGCGATCGAGGCGTGTCGCGACTTCGGCAGAGAGGTGCACGACGCGGCGGCTCTCTTCTTCCGAGACCTGCATCGCGACTTCGTCTTCCTTCGACAACACGGCCAGCTGCGAGAGCTCGGCTTCCCGCTGGGCGAGCGCTGCCGCGAGCTCGGCCCCCCGCGTGGTGAGTGCCTCGGCCTCGGCCTGCGCCTTGGCCAGCCGCGCGCGGGTGTTCTCGGCATCGGTGCGCCAGTGGCCCAGGTTCTGCGCGTCGAGCTTTTCCTGGCCGTCCAATGCCGAAAGCTCGACCGCGGCATGTTCGATCGCCTGGCCTTCGGCATCGCTGGCCAACCGGCGCTGCTCGATTTCCGACTCGAGGCCCTGAACGCGGCCGTAGCTCTCGCGCTCTTCGTTCGACAGCGACGACAGCTGAAGCTCGAGCACCTTCTTGTGCGCCGCAAGCTCGAGCCAGCGGTGCGACTGCATGTGCAGCTCGAGCTCGCGCACTTCGGCTTTGAGCTTCTTGTACTTCTCGGCCTTCTTCGCCTGGCGCTCGAGGCTGTCGAGGCGGCGTTCGAGCTCGCTGACGATGTCGTTGACGCGCAGCAGGTTGGCCTGCGTCGATTCCATCTTGCGTTCGGCGGCCTTGCGGCGCGCCTTGTACTTGGTGACGCCGGCGGCCTCTTCGATGAACGAACGGCGATCTTCGGGGCGGGCGGAAACGATCTGCCCGACGCGGCCCTGTTCGATGATCGAGTACGCGCGCGTGCCGACGCCAGTGCCCAGGAAGAGCTCGGTGATGTCGAGCATGCGGCACGGCACTTTGTTGATCGCGTATTCGCTTTCGTTGCTGCCGCGGAACATGCGGCGCGTGACGGACACTTCGGGCAGCCCGGCGAGCGTCGCGGGAAGAAGGTCGCCGTCATCAATTCTGAAGGTCAGCGTGACTTCCGCCATCGACAGCGGCGCGTGCGCTTCGCTGCCGTTGAAGATCACGTCTTCCATTCCGCGGCCGCGCAGGTTCTTCGCGCTCTGCTCGCCCATCACCCAGCGAATCGCGTCGACGACGTTCGATTTGCCGCAGCCGTTGGGGCCGACGACGCCCGTCATGCCGAGGTCGAACTGGAAGACCACCCGGTCCATGAACGATTTGAAACCGGTGATGTCGAGGCGCTTGATCCGCATCGGGCAGTGACTCCCAAAACGCTGCAGGGCCGAAAATTCGGCCTCAGAAGCGTCGCGAGTTACTACGCCAGGGGGCTGGTGAGCAAGCGTGACACTACAGCGCGTGACCCTATGTGACCTTGGCTGAAGTTACGCGGCCTTGAGTATTTTGACGGTGGTCAGGACGCCGTTCACCGCAATGACGCTCATCGCCGACGTCAGCCGCGTGACCGGCACAAGCTCGCGAGGCGGCGGAGGGACCTCGTTCGCGCTGGGTGGGTTTGAGCTCACGGGAAGAACAGACAGCAATCGAGGGGCCAATATTCGACGAGGACAACCCGGCGAAACCCGAGCCTCATCCCTCAGCGGGGACAGTTAGAGGGACATGGGTGTGGTGTCGCAACCGCGGTCACTGCGACACGCGCAGTCCACGCAATCAAAGACTTACAGATGTGGCGGATCCGCCGCGCCCCGCCCTTCTCCGGCATCAACTGCCCGGGAGTCTGGGGGTCCCGAAGCCTACGGCAGTTCGATCGCCTGCAGCGTCTTGCCGCTTCCCGGCAGCATGATGCGCAGCAGCACGACCGAGCCGCTCTTTCCTTCCGACAGCACCTTCATCAGGTCATCGCGTCCGCGGATCTGCTTCTTCCCGGCCTCGACGATCACCATCCCGCGGCGAAGGCCCGCGCGTTCAGCCGGCGAACCCGGAGCGACGTCCACCACGAACGCCCCCTGTGCCGGCAACCCGACCCCTTCTGCGAGCCGCGGATCCATGTCCTGAAAGCTCAAGCCCACACGCGGCTGGCGCGTGCCGGTGGTGGGCTCGGCAGGCGTCTTGTTGACGGCGTAGTTCTCGAGGTCGGGGCGCGTGCCGAGCTTCACCTTCAGCTCCAGCGGTTTGCCTTCGCGGTAGATGGCGAGCTTCACCTCGGAATCGGGGCGCTTCAGCGCGATGGTGCGCGAGAGGCCGCCTCCGGAAAGCACCTTGGTTCCGTCGATGGAGACCACGACGTCGTCCGTCGCCATCCCACCCTTCTTCGCGGGCGAGCCATCGTTGACGGTGGTGATCAGCGCGCCTTCGGGCTGCGGCACGCCCATCGCCCTGGCGAGGCTCGCATTGAGATCTTGAATGCCGACGCCGAGCCAGCCGCGCGTCACCGAGCCTTCCTTTTCGAGCTGCGGCATCAGCGTGCGCGCGACGTTCGACGGAACCGCGAAGCCGATGCCCGAGCCGTTGCTGACGATGGCGGTGTTGATGCCGATGACTTCGCCTTTGAGGTTGAACAGCGGGCCGCCCGAATTGCCGGGGTTGATCGCGGCGTCCGTCTGCAGGAACTGATCGTACGGGCCCGCGTGGATGTTGCGATCGAGCGCCGAGATGATGCCGAGCGACACGGACGACGCGAGGCCGAAAGGGTTGCCGATGGCGACGGTGAAATCGCCGACGCGCATCGCGGCCGAGTCACCGAACTTCACCGACGGCAGGTTGTCGAGCTTGCCCCGCAGGCGGATCAGCGCGAGGTCCGTCAACGGGTCGCGGCCCAGCACATCGCCGTCGAACGTGCGGCCGTCTTCGAGCCGCACGCGGATGATCACCGCGCCGTCCACCACGTGGTTGTTGGTGACGACCAGGCCGTGCGAATCGACGATGAAGCCGCTGCCCATGCCCTGCTTCAGCTGGCCTTTGGGGTTGGCGCGCTTGCCGAAGAAGCGCTCCATCGGATCTTCGTCGGTGCCGTCTTCGGGCTTCGCCTCGCGGCGGGCCTGCACGTCGACGTTGACGACGGCGCCCTTCACCGAATCCACCAGCGGAGCGAGCGACGGCAGCCCCACTTCCTTCGGCGCCGTCAGCGTCTGGGCGAGGGCGAAACCGGGAACCAGCAAAGACAGGACAGCAAGGGTCTGCAGGCGCATCGAGACATTCCTTTGGTAAGCGTGCAGGTAACGTTCAAAACGGCTGGCGATTCCCGTACATTGATGCGCGGATCGTCGGGCCGAAGAAATAAGGGACCACTCCTTGATTTCCAACTCAAACCGCTTTTCGGCGTTGTCGGCCGCTGTGTGTCTGTCTCTGGGCCTGGGGCTCTTCGCCTGCATTCCGAACATCAACACCGGGGAAGACGGCGGCGCCACCGGCCCCATCAACGCCGGGCCCGAGGGCGGGCTCTTTCTGCGCGACGGCATGGCGCTCGACATCCCGAAGGGGGCGCTGAGCACCAACGTCACGATCACGCTGACGATCATCGACACCGGCATTCCCGAAGTGCCCGGCCGCAAGCGCATCAGCCTCGGCTACCGCCTGAGCCCCGCGGGCACGATGTTCGCGCTGCCCATCAAGGTCATCTTGCCGTACCTCGAAGATCGCGTCCCCAGGGCGGTCGACTTTGGCACGTTCGACAGCCGCCGCCAGTCAGGCTCGGATCCCTACCTGCAGCTGCCCGGTGCCGCGACGATCACCGAGTTCAAGGTCGTCGAAGCGAAGACCGAAAGGCTCGGCCTGTTCTGGCTGACCAGCCCCAGCGAGCCCAACATCGCGTCGCTGGAAATCGACCCGAAGGAAGCGACGCTGAACGTGGGGCAGACCCAGCAGTTCACCTCGAAGGTGGTCGACCCGGCAGGCGGCGAGGTCGCGGTCGACGTGACGTGGTCGGTGCTTCCTCCGCGCGTTGCCAGCATCAACGCGACGGGGCTGCTGACGGCGAAGGATCCGGGCACCGCGACGGTGACGGCAAAGGCAGGCTCGCAGACGTCGACGGCGACGGTGAAGGTTCGCGGCTCGGCGGTGGGGCCGACGTCGTGGGTGCACGAGAATCCGTTTCCGACGGGCAACGATCTGTGGGGCGGCACGCTGGCGCCCGGTGGGCTGGGCACGGTCTTCGTCGGAGCGAACGCCACCATCCTCGGCCGCGACCTCACGGGCACGTGGACGCGGTTGTTCTCGTCGCCGACGCTGGTGCTCAAGGCGATTGGCGGCACGACCCTGGACAACGCGGTCGCCGTCGGCGTGCAAGGAGCCGCCGGCGTTTTGATCGAGCTCAAGGGCGCGACGGCAGCGCCGCTGGTGAAGACGTTCGCGTCGTGTGAGCCGCGCGCGCTTTGGTACGACGGCACGCACGGGATGGCGGTGGGCGTCGGCAACGACGTGCTCGTGCGCCGCAACGGCTTGTGGGTCACCGAGTACAGCCCGTCGTTCGAGGCGCTGCTGTCGGTCGTGGGTGATGGGGCCGGCGGCTTCGTCACCGTTGGCAGCCGCGGCTCGATCTACAAGTACGACCCGGCGAAGAAGGCGTGGGACTCGCTGTACCAGACGCAGCTGGCGACGCTGCTGACGACGGGCGTGTTGGTCGACGCCTCGGGCACGGAAGCGTGGGCGGTCGGTGGCGCGAAGCTTTGGCACTTCGCGGGCGGCGGCTGGACGGCGCTGAACATGCCCGCGTTTCCAGCGATCAGCGAGGCGACGGCGATCGGCCTCGTCGATGGGCGCGTGGTGATTGGCGGTCGCGCGAACACCGCGGGCTTCACGTGGCTGTTCGACCCGAGTGCGCCGGTGCCCGATGGGGGCTTCGACGCGGGGGCTCCGTTCGATGCGGGCGTTTCTTCGGATGCAGGCGTTTCATCGGACGGCGGAGCGACGGACGCGGGCATGGTCGCCGACGCGGGCATTCCGCTGCTTTTCGGGTGGGCGCTGGTGCCCTGGCGCAAGCCGCAGATTCCGCGCGGCTTCTTCGGCGGCGGCGCGGCGTCGAGCACGGGGTTCATGGTCGGCGACCTGGGCGCCATCTGGCAGTACGGAGCCGGCACCTTCACCGAGCTGTCGAAGGGCTTCTACGGCACGGTGCGTGACCTCGCGGCGACGGATGCGGGCGTGTACGCGCTGGTCGACGACTGCGTGAACACGGCGTGCACGGCAAAGTTGGGCTCGGTGTACTCGCGCACCGCGGCGGGCCAGTGGGAATTGCTGGGCGGGACGCAGCCGTTCAACACCGAGTTGTTCGCGATCGCGGCAAAGGGAAAGGACGTGGTGGTGTCGACGCCGAACGCGGTCTACCGGTACGACGGCACGGCGTGGGCGGCGATCTCGACCAGCGGCATCAACGGGCCGATTCGCGATCTGCGGCACTGCGGCCCGTACCTGTACGGCGTGGGCGCCGGCGGCAATTTCTTCAAGGGCAGCTCGACGCTGCTGCAGAGCCAGGGCACCGCGGGCAACCGCGACCTGTTCTCGATCTACTGCCCGACGGAAACGGACCTGTGGGTCGCGGGCACGGGCGTGCTCTACGCGAAGGTCGGCACGGCGACGTGGGCAGCGAAGACGACCCCGATGGTGAACCACGCCGACTACCGGGCGGTGTGGAGCCCGGGCCAGGGCGAGGCGCTGGCGTTCGGGGACTCGCGGTATGGCGTGTACTGGGACACCCAGGCGCTGAAGGTCATCGACGGCCCGGGCGGAATTCGGCCGGACATCGTGAACGGCATGTGGGGCTCGAGCTTCGACAACCTGTACATGGTGGGCAGCTCGGTGACGCCGGCGCCGTTCGGGTTCGCGCTGCGGTTCGACGGGCTCAACTGGCGGCTGGTCGACTCGGGCAGTCAGCGTTCTGTCACGGCGATCGATGGCTCGGGCCCGTCTGAGATCTGGCTCGGCACCGAGGGCGGCGGAATTCTTCGCGCGCTTCCGCCGAAGTAGTCGGGCGCGGGCCAGGGCCCCACTCGAACGCTCGAGAAGAGCCTCGCGTCACCTGCCGCGATGCAGTCGAAGAGGCCAGCGCACGGGTCCCGGTGGCCCGCGTTTCTCTTCGCCTGGACCTTTCAGTCGATGCGCGCAAGCTTGGCCTCGCGCTCGTCGAGGAAGCCGGTGACGGCGTCGGAAATCGCGCTCGAGATTTCCGTCTGGTACTTCACGTCGCCCAGCAGTTGCTCTTCCTCGGGGTGCGAGAGGAAGGAAGTCTCGACCAGGATCGCCGGCATCTTTGCGCCCAGCAGCACGTAGAACAGCGCTTCCTTCGTGCCGAGGTCGCGCACGCCCTTGTGCTGCGCGCTCAAGTCACGAACCAGCGAACGCTGCACACGCTCGGCGAGGCGGCTCGACTCTTCCGTGTTCGCCTTCGTCGCCAGGTCCGCGAGGATGAACTGCAGATCCGACACGCCACGCTCTGACGTCGCGTTCTCGCGCGCCGCCAACCGAATGCTGTACCGGTCGGCCGACGTGTTCAGCGTGTACGTCTCGATGCCGCGCATCTTCTTGTTCGGGCCCGCGTTACAGTGAATCGAGATGAACAGGTCGCCGCGGTTCTTGTTCGCGAACTTCGCGCGGTCTTCGAGGCGCACGAAGGTGTCGTCGTCGCGCGTCAGAATCACCTCGAGCCCCGCCGCGGTCAGCTTCTTCGCCACCTGCAGCGAGATCGCCAGCGCGACGTCCTTCTCGCGAATGCCCGTCGGCCCAATCGCCCCCGTGTCGTGGCCGCCGTGGCCCGCGTCGATGATCACGCGGCGCATCTTCAGGCCCAGCTGTTCGGCCAGGGTGAACTCGGCGTGCTGCCCGTTGCGCGCGGCCTGCTTCAGGCGCTGCGTCAACA
>JAYUXE010000862.1:0-8577 GCA_043753165.1 Archangiaceae bacterium
GGCGCCTTGCTCGCGAGCCTCGGCATCGGCTCGTTCAAGAGCCCCGTCACCATCAACTGCTGCCCGCGGAAGGGATCCAGCGGGTGTTTTCCGCTGAGCATCTTGAACAGCATGATGCCCACCGACCAGATGTCGGCCCGGTGGTCGATGGGCACGCCGATGCCCCACTGCTCGGGCGCCATGAACGCGAGGGTGCCCATCATCGCGCCGTGTTCTGTCAGCTCGGCGGTGGTGTTGTCTTCGAAGGTCTGGCTCGGCGCGCGCGGGCGCGTCACGTAGGCGGGCGCCTTCTCGTCGCCCTGCAGAACTTTCGCGATGCCGAAGTCGAGCACCTTGGTGACCCCTGCGTCGGTCACCATGATGTTGTCGGGCTTCAAATCGCGGTGAACGATGCCCTGGCTGTGCGCGAAGGCGAGCGCGCGGACGACGGGCACCATCAGCTCGACGGCGCGCGGGGGCGGCAGCGGTTTGTCGTCGGGGATGAGCTTCGTCAGCTGCTGCCCGTTGATGAACTCGAACACCATGAAGGGCGCGCCCTGCCAGGCGTCGACCTCGAAGATGACCACGATGTTCTCGTGGCTGCAGGCCGCGGTGGTGCGCGCCTCGAGAATGAAGCGCTTGGTGAGATCGTCCGACTGCGTGTCGAGGAACTTGATCGCCACGCGGCGGCCGAGGCGGGTGTCGCGGCTCAGATAGACGCTGCCCATGCCGCCGCGGCCGATCAGCTTGATGAGCTCGTAGTGGTGAACGCGGGTGCCGGGCCCGAGCACCTGCCGCACCGGGGCTGAGCCGGGCGAGGTGTATTCCTTGTGGGTGGGCAGCGGGGTGGGCGAGCTGCTGCGGGTGACGGGTGGTTGGGTCTTCGGCCGGGTCGGCACTGGGGGCGGCCCGTTCGGAATCGGCAGATCGAAGTCGGCGTCGGGCAGCGCGTTAAAACGCGACAGGACCTTCGTCTGGTCGTTCGGACCCAGCGGAGCGATCTCCGGCGGCCCCGCAACCTGCGCGGTCGGGTTGGTGTTCGCCGGGGCCTCGCCCTCGACTTCCTTCGGGTTGCTCAATGGCTCGTATCCTTTCCGAAAGCCTGCAGCGACCTGTAGCAGCCAGACCTTCATCCCCAGCTTACGTCCGCTCGGGCGCGGCAGGAACTTCCCGCGCCGATCTACCGACCCGGGGTAAGACCTTCCGCATGTTCGACCACGTCGGTGTGCGCGTCAGTGATTTCGCGAAGTCCAAAGCGTTCTACGCGGCGGCGATCGCCGCGAAAGGAAAGGACTTCGGCGCTCCGGGGCCGCGCGCGCACTACCACAAGAACCACTACGGGGCTTTCGTGCTCGACCCCGATGGCAACAACATCGAGGCCGTGATTCACAACTGCGCCGGGTAGTCGTTCGACCGGCCAGGTGAAGTCCGAGCTGACAGCCGGCGTGCGCGTCGGGCCGTACGAGATTCTGGCGACGCTGGGCGCGGGTGGCATGGGCACCGTCTTTCGCGCGCGGGATTCCCGGTTGGGCCGCGACGTGGCGGTCAAGGTGCTGGCTTCGCACCTGGCGGCGGATCCGACGCTGCTCAAGCGCTTCGAGCAGGAAGCGCGGGTGCTGGCGGGGCTGAGCCACCCGAACGTGGTGGCGGTCTTCGACGTCGGTTCGTCCGAGGGCCACGAGTACCTGGTCACCGAGCTCCTGGTCGGGGTGACGCTTCACGACTTCCTCCACGCGGCCCAGCGGACGTGGGCCGAGCGGGTCGATGCGGCAATGCAGCTGGCCGAAGGGCTGGCCGCCATTCACGGGCGCGGCGTGATTCATCGAGACCTGAAGCCCGCCAACATCTTCATCGTGCAGGGCGGGCAGGTGAAGGTGATCGACTTCGGGCTGGCGCGCACGGAAGGGCGGGGCGACCTGACGAAGGCCGGCTCTTTCATGGGAACCCCGGGGTACATGGCGCCCGAGCAGCTGCACGGTGCCGCCGTCGACGCGCGCGCCGACCAGTTCGCGTTTGGCGCGGTGCTCTTCGAAATCCTCACCGATCGGCTCGCGTTTCCGGGTGCGTCACCGATGGATCGGGCGATGGCGACGCTGAGCCAGACGCCGCCAGGTCTGCCTGCGCTGTGTGCGGGAGAAAATGGGCAGGCGTTCTGGGTCGTGCAGCGGTGCCTCGAGAGGGAAGCGGGCGCGCGCTTCGCGTCGATGCAGGAAGTGGCTGCGGCGTTGAAAGCGCTTCGAACTGGCGTCAGCGCGGACGACGCGGCGGTCGGCGACACCTTCATGAAAGAGACGGTGGCCCCCACGACACTTGCTGTCCCGGCACCTGCCGCCTCGAAGTCGAAGTGGGCGGTGCTGGCGGTGCTGGCGGCGGTCGCGGCCGCGGGGGCAGTGGGGCTGTCAATCTGGCGCCCCGTGCCGCCGCCGGTGCTGCAGCGCGACGACGCGTCGTTGATCGCGGGCAGCGGTGAGGCGATGGCGCTCACACCGGCGCAGCGTTGGGCGATCGAAGTTCCGGTGGTGGTGGAGGATCTTCCGCGCACTGGCACCGAACCGGGAAGCGCGCTGAACCTCGTGATGGTGGTGGCGCGTGAGGGTTTCGTTCTCGGTGCGGACGCGAGCTATTTCGCCGGCGGAAACGGAGCGATCTTGAAGCGGATCCCGAACGAGGCAGACGGGTCGCGTGATTTCCGGACGCTGGGCCGCGCGCTCGACGAAACGAAGAAGGCTTTTCCGCTGGAGACCCGGCTCGTGGTCGCGTGCCAGAACGGCGTCAGCCGCGGCGACTGCGATCGGGCGAGGATTCGTGCCGCGCAGCACTTCGGCGAACAGTGGCTCATCGAGGGCGCGTTTCCGCCGGGCGTGGTCGGCACCACTGGCAACGGCTTCGAAGTCCGATTCACCCAGAGCACTGCGATGCCGGTGCGCCGCCTGGACGCGCAGTCGTTGGCGCGCCTCAAGGCGAAGTACGGCGTCGAGTAGACCTCAGGCGTTGGACAGCACGTCGGCGACCGTGATCAACGTCCCCATGTCGTCGGCGCCCTGGGGCAGCTCGGGGATGGCGATCGCCGTCGCTCCATTCCCCGCCCGAGACCGAAGCTCCTTCAACAGGGCCGAGTCTTTCGTCGCCGCTTCCTGTTCCACGCGCGCGAGCTGCTGCAATTTTCCCAACGCGCCCCGGGCCTCGGTGCTCGCGGGCGCAGTGAAGATCGCCTCGTCCGGAAACCGGCGGTCGGTGTTCCGCGCGCGGCTGCGGTTGAGCACGAACCCCCGAAACGGCAAGTCGAGCTCGCGGGTCTTGTCTTGAAAGAAGTGCGCCTCGGCCAGCGTCGCGGGGGCCGGCGACGTGACGAGCAGAAACGCGACGTCGGGGCCGCTCAAGAACGTGCGCATCGTGTTCACGTCGACGTTCAGCGCCGTGAAGATGTTCGAGAACAGCCCCATGAACGTGACGAGCTCGACCGCGAACTCTTCGCCAAAGACGGCGCCCAGAATCTTCTGAATCACCTTCGATGCGGCGCGCGCGACGAGGCTGTCGGCCTTCGGCAAGAACGCCTGAATCGCGCGGCCCTCGATCAGCTTCGACAGCCGGCGCGGCGCCTCGAGGAAGTCGAGCGCGTGGCGCGACGGAGGCGTATCGAGCACCACCAGGTCGTACTTTCCTTCGCTGACGAGGCGATGCAGCGCTTCCATCGCCGTGTACTCGTGCATGCCCGCCACCATCGCGGACAGCTGCTGGTAGATGCGGTTGTTGAGCACGCGTTCGGCGTCGGCCGGATTCTTGGTCAGCCGGCGCACGGACTCGTCGGCGACCAGCTTCGGGTCGAGCATCCACGCATCGAGCGACGCCGGAGCGGCAATGCCTGCGGCGGCCTGGCGATCGGGCGGAATCGAAACGGGGGTCGGCGGATTGCGAGACACGCCCAGCGTCTCGGCGAGTCGCTTCGACGGGTCGATGGTGAGCACGAGCACGCGGCGGCCCGCGCGGGCGGCGGCCAGTGACAGGGCTGCGGCGGTGGTGGTCTTGCCGACTCCGCCGGCGCCGCAGCAGACGATGATTTTCCGGGTGCGAAGCAGCTCGCCGATGTGGACTTCACTCATCCGGCGGCCCGTTCCTGGGTGATGTCATCGGAGGCCAGCAGCGCGTCGGCGACCTTCGGAATCAGCCCCGCCGGTGGCAAGTCGGGGACGACGAAGATCGGCAGCGACGTGCCCGCCCGCAACCGGGCGAGCTCGCGACGCGACGACTGCGGCTTGTGGAAGCTTTCCGCGCCGTAGAGGTTCAGGGAATCGACCAGCGGGTTCAACAGGTCGCGCTCGTTGCGCGTGAACGGGTCGACGGGGAAGCGGTTCAGAATCACGCCGCCCGTGGGCATCGACGTTTTCTTCAAGCCCTCGAGCAGCTCGAGACACTCGCTGACCGGCAGCGTCTCAGGCAGCGTGACGACGTAGGCGGCCGCCCTTTCAGGGTCATTCAAGTAGCTCTGACCTTCGCGCAGCGCCGCGGCAATCGGCCCGCGCGGCAGCAGGCGCAGCAGCAGGTCGGGCAGCCCGGTGAGCGACAGCGTGTGACCGGTGGCCGGCATGTCGACGAGGATCAGCTGGTACAGCGGCTCGCCTTCCGCGCGTTCCATTCGCAGGTAGCTGAGCAGCTGGAAGAAGACGCCCATCTCCTTGAACGACGGGCCGGCGCTCAACAGCCGCCGCAGCGCATCCGAGCTGATCGCCGCGCGGGCCAGCGTCGACGACCGCAGCACCGAGCGCAGGAAGAGCTCTTGCCCGGTGCGCGCGAGCAGCAGCGCGCCGTCGACGCCAGGCGCGATCTTTTCAGGCGAGGCGGGCAGGCGGTCGCGGCCGAACACGCGCGCCAGCGGCGAGTAGTCGTTGGGGTCGTCACCAATCTCGGTGACCAGCACGCGAATGCCGCGACGCTGCGCAATGGTGCCGATCGCGGCGGTCAACGTGGACCGCCCGACGCCGCCCTTGCCGGGCAGGAGCACGATTCGTTTCTTGAGCAACTCGTCCAGAACGAAGGCACTCTAAGGGCAGCACCGCGTCATGAACGAACCCTTTTCAGTGGCATTCGTGCGGCCGGCAGCCTTCGGCACCCTCGCGGGCATTCATCTGCCGGCCGGTGTCGAAGCGGTGACGGAAGACGTGCTCGCGCGCCTCCACCCGGATGAAAGGGCCCTGGCGCTGGGCATGCGGGGGCGCAGGCAAATCGAATTCACCGGAGGCCGGCTCGCGTGGCGCGCGCTGGGCGTATCGGCCGAGGCGCTGGGCGTCGCGGAAGAAGGGGGGCCTTCGTGCCCGGCCGGGCTGTCTGTCTCCCTCACCCACAAGCAGGACCTGGCGGTGGCGATGGCGGGGTCGCTCGCCCATGGGACATTGGGCCTCGACCTCGAGGGCGACGCGCGCGAGAGAATGACGATCGCCTCGCGGGTGCTGAGGCCTGACGAGCCGGCGGGTGATTGGCGCGGGGTGCTGATTCGGTTTGCGCTCAAAGAAGCCGCGTACAAGGCGATTCACCCGCACCTGCGGCGCTTCGTGGGCTTTCAGGAAGCGCGCGTCGGCCTGGACCCGGTGACCGTCGAGATCGTCACCGAGCCCTCGCTGCGCCTCGAGGCGGCGTGGGAAGCGCTCGATGAATTTAAAGTGCTGGCGATGGTGCGGGCTACTTCGACAGCGACGACTGCACCTTCCACGGTGTGACCGTGGTGTCGACGAAGAAGAGGGCGCGGCGCTGAACCGCGGTGGCGTCGATCGAAGTTCCGGCAGCAGCGATCGCGAAGCCACCCGGGAACTTGCTGGCGACCGGCGTGAGACCCGCGGGGTTGCTGAACACGAAGCGCTGCGGAAGCTCGGTCACCGTGGTCAGCATCGCGGTGCCGGCGGCAGGCGGTTCTTTCGGCGGGTACAGCAGCTGGCCGAGGCGCGCGTAGGAAGCCTGGGCCGCTGCACCGCCCGCGAGGTTGCCGACCGACGACACCGCGGCCGCACCCATCGCGCACGTGTCGTCGCCCTGGAACGCCGCCACGCACGCGGTGGTCTCGACAGTCGACGTGGTGGCGAAGGGAATGAGAAGTCGATGCGAGCCGAGGCCCGCTGCTGCCGGTTGGCCCACCGGCCGTCCGTACTTCATCACCGTCGCCGGGCTGTTCACGTTTTCGGAGACCACGAGCAGCGTGTCTTCGCCGTTCATCGAAATCGCGAATGACGAGACGGCGGTGCCGACGGCGATGCCGACGATGGCTCCGGTCGAGAGGCGCGAGACGACCGAAGTCTTCACGCGAACCAGCCCACCCGCGGGAACATCTTTGGCGGCCTGGACGCCCCCGAGGGTGACCGTCGCGGGCATGCCGCTGTTGTGGGCGTTGAGGACGTAGAGGCGGGTCGTCGCCGCGCTGACCCCCACGCCGCCGGGGAAGGTCCGGCTGGCTCCCTGCGCCAACGCGCCGCCCGCAGCGTGGAGCCCCGCGTTCACTTTTCCGACCCACGCCACACCCAGCGAGCCGTCAGCGTTGCGGATGAAATACGGCGTCGCATCGGCCTCGACGTCGCCAGGCCGCACGAACTCGTCGTCTTCGCTGCCAGCGCAATCCATGTCCACCGACTTCGGCTCACCGCGCAGGGCGACCTTTGCCAGCGTGCCGGCGGGCGTCGATTGATCGGCCGCGCAATCGCCCTCGAAGTCGACGCCGCCTTCGACCTCGACCCCCGCGAGGCTCGACCTCACCTTCTCACCGAACGTCGCGCCCTGCGTCTGCCGGCCGACCGTGACGTTCATCGAGATGCGATTGGGCGACGTGTCCTTGAGCACGAACGTCGCCGGCTCGGCGTCGGTGGTGTCGAAGTCGAAGGGCAGCACCACGGCCTCGCGTCCGCCGTCGGGAAGGAAGTTGCGCGCCTGCACGGTGCCGCGCTGCTTGATCAGCGTGATGTGGCTCGTGCGTGCCATCGATTGCAGCGCAGGAACCGACTGGCCCGCGTCTTCACCCTCGACGGTGACGACGACCGCTTCCCGGCCGAGGTTCACGAACCGGAACTGCGCTTCGGCCTCTGGCGTCCCCGCGTCCGTCTCGCACTTCGCCGTCATCACGACGGGGGGGCAGGCGCACAACAAAGACACCGCGGACAAGACAAGCAGCCTTTTCATGGTCCCATTTGCGTAGCACGCTTCACCCGCGATGAAGGACGACAGCATCAGCCGGCCCTCTGAGGTCGCACGCCTGACCGAGCAGCTGCAGAACCCGAAGCCTGGGTTGAACGTCTGCGCCATCAGCGGCCCGGGGGGCGTCGGCAAGAGCTTCCTGGTCGCCCACGTGCTCGAGAGCGTCGACCTGGCGGCGTCGGGCTACGTGCACCTGTCGGTCGACGCGTCGAACGCGCAGACCCGGGGCGATTTCTTCGGCATCCTCGAACAGCTCTTCCCGCGCAGCCTGGGGCCGCCGGCGGATCCGCGAAAGGACTACTTCCCTCATCTGCGCGATGTCGCGGCCCTGCATCGCAAGCTGACGGAACAGGTGAACGCGGAGCTCGAACGGAAGGGCGCTCCCGAGGGCCTGAAGCGAAGTGTCGCGGCGATTCTCAAAGCGGGCCACGTGCTCAACAAAAAGATGGCCGGCGGGCCGACCTACCTCGACGTGGCTGCACGCAACCTGCCGCCCCTGGCTTCACTGGCGGCAATCGCACTCGGAGCGACCCTCGACGCCGCAGAAAAAGTTTCCGAAGCGCAGGTGCGCGCGACGCTGGACGAGGCCTGGAAGGCGGTCGAAAGTTTGAAGAGCCTCAAGGACTCGACGGCGCTGCCCGGCCCGCTGCGAGACCTGCTCGGGGTCACGCTGCGCAATCGCGTTCGCCGCGAGCTGTTCGAGGTCACTGCCGAAGAGCTCGTCAGCGATTTGTCTGCGGCGATCGGCGGCTACCAGGCGAAAGACCGCGCGAAGATCACACAGGCCGCGATTCCGCACGCCAAGCGGTTGCTGATCGTGCTCGACGACTACGAGCTGCTGGGCCCGCTGCTGGGCGAGTTCCTCGTCTCGGCGCTCGTGCCCGCACTCGCCAAAGCCCAGTTCGAGACCGTGCTGGTGATTCTCTGCCGCGATGACCTCGAGGCGACCCACGTGGGGTGGGGCCAGCACTGGCGAAAGTACCTGCGTGAACAGATTCGCCTGGCCGCGTTCGATCAAGCCACCGCGTTCGCATTGCTGAAGCAGGCCGGCGTCGCGCAGGAAGAACGCCGTCAGACGCTGTTCGATGCGACGCAGGGGTACCCGTTTCTGCTCAGCCTGGTGATTGAAGAGGCGGGGGCAGAGGCGAACTCGGCGCTCTTTCTGCGCCGGTTCTACGACCGCACCACGCGCTGGCTGTCGCCGCAGGAACGCGAATGGTTCGACCGCGTCTGCTACCTCGAACGGGTCAACGAAGACACGCTCGCCCGGCTGTTTCCGAGGGAAGACGTCCCGCACATCCAGAACTGGTTCGAGCAGGAGCCGTCGATTCGCGACCCCTCGGCGACCTTCTTCCGGGTCCGGCCCCTGATTCGCGACAAGGTGCTGCGCTACCTCGAGCTCAAGTCGCCCGCGCGGCACCAGGCGAT